>CAIOYH010000093.1 GCA_903862465.1 uncultured bacterium
TAAACCATAGAAATTTTTCCTTTTCAAAATAAATTTTATTTTTTCAATGCTTCATAATCAACAAAGTGTTAATTTTGCAAACTGCTAGCAACTGAGCTCTTAGCTATAAATATCAACCTCAAAATTTTATATATATGCAGAAAATTAGAAAAAATTGGTTTTATGTAAATAATGCAACAGTCATTAGTTATTTTCACGGTGAGGATGTAAATTACCTAAAAGCCGATAGAAGTTACACCGAAATTATGCTGAAGAACAAACGCCGTTTTGTGCCTTCAAAACCGCTATGTCATTGTTATAAAGTGCTGTCCAATTATGTTTATCCGATAAACGACAGTTTGGCTTTGAATTTGGCTGAAATAGCAGAACTTACAAAGGCAACAAAAATATTGACTTTTCGCGATGGTAGCACATTGGAGTTGACCTGTGAGCAGTACAATGCTTATTACGATGTGAGAGCTAAGTTTGCTAGAAAGGTGCAAGGGGATATAGAAGAAACAGAATCAACATCAGCATTACTGTGCTTTATTCCCTTGTTTTTCATGAAAATTATTTCTTGGAGTTGGGAAATTATTTCTCAGGTTTGGAACGAAATATCGTGATTTTTATGTTTCTGAGAACCTTCGAATTTGGCAGATTTCACTATGTATAGTAGTTTTGCAGAAATTTAAAATCAATCATTAACCAAAAAAACAGAAATCATGGGAAATTTAGCAAAAATTAAAGTATCACTCGACCTCGAGGACATGGATGTAACCAACTTAGCCAGCATGGCAAAAGGCGTAAAAACTACGGGCGACCCCGATGTAACCAACCCAAGCGTAACGGATTTGGTGATGCACGGTCAGGCAGATGACTTGCTCGACTGTCATGACCAAAGAGGCACCGACAAATCGCCTTCCAAAACCCGGGAGGAAAGGGTGCTGAAAAACATCCTCATTCGATCCGTTACAGATGTGGGACTCGATGTGGAAAAAGCTGCCAACAAGGTGGCAATCGCACAGGGCGATGTGGCTGCAGGGGAGGCAGTGGTGTTGCGCTGCGGCTACAAACTGAAAAAGAAGGGGATGAAACCTCCTCGAGAGTTCGAAGTTGTAGCTTCCGGACCGGGGTGGGTACATCTGCGGGTGAAATCCGTAGGTTCACGTGCCGGTTACTTATGGCGCTTTGGCATTACGACAGAAATTGGCAAAACACCCACAGAATTTATGCCCATCTTAGTTACGCTCGAATGTGAAATAATTATTACCAATCTTAAAAGAGGTGTAATAATGGGTTATCAGATGGCGAGCATTTTGCCGGTGAAACAAGTCCCTAGCACCAGTCCGAATCCTGATGTTGCAAAAGATGCAAGCTTGGGAGGCTCCGCAAAGGGCAATAAACCCAGCTACCCCGCAGGTTCAGACCCTTATAATTGGACCGATTTTTTGTACGATGGCACCAAATAAGCTGTTTTTTATTAAGCTTAGGTTATAGCTAACCTACTGATAATCTAATCATAAAAAGTCATTCTGTTACAGGGAATGGCTTTTTTTTTGATAGTTTTGATTACAACGAGGCATGTTATAATAACAACGAAGCTTGTTATCGTAACAACGAAGGTAGATATCAAAACAACGATATTTTCGATTTTCTGCTATAAAAATGGTAGCTATATTTTGAAGGTGGGTTTGTTGGGGAGAGGGGATTTTTTTAGGGAATTTTGGAGGGAAATAGGGTTTGAATTAAAAAAATATGTAAATTTGTGCTTTGGAAAATTTAGTATTGAGTGTAGAGAATAACTTTAATTTTTGTAATAATAGAAATATGATTTCAACATTCCCATTAATATCTATACGCAAACTTCTGTCTCGAAAAATACTATATTATTTCTATATTGTGACTATAATTTATGTAGTTCTAACTATACTATTTTTTGAATCTTATAATCAAATTCATCTTACAATTTCCATATTGCTTTTCCTTGGGGTTACAGTTATTTGGTTTGTATATAACAATGTAGTTAAGAAATTCAATGTAATTGGAAACATCGTTTTTTTAGAACAAGAGTTAGTTATTAATGATTCTATGCACATAGAATTATTGAGTGCAGAAAGGGTTGTAATTAAAATTGCAGGGTACGATGGCGAATCTTATGGAGGAAGAACCTTAATGGGTAAAGATGGATCAGGTAATATCATAAAAATAGTAAAAGAGGAAAATATTTTACAATACGAGTTTTATATAGATTCTGTAAAATACTATAGTGCTATTAATTACTTTTATAATGCATGGAAAAAAGAGGGAATAGATGTTGAATTACTTGATTTTTATGGCAAGAATGTTGAATCAATTGTACCGTAATATAATAATCCTAACCTCCTCTTGTCCAAATTAAGCGCACAGTATTCCGAATTTGCAACTTCGAACTTTTCAGCAATTAATAAGCATGATGAAACATATCATTTTTCGAATATAACAATTTAACCTTTTTATTATGATACATATTTCGAACAAAAAAAGAGAATCGCTCATAAGATGGAAAGTCTATTTTGATCGGTCAAGAATGTATATCGGATACGTCCAATTTTTTTTGATAGTATTTGTTTTCTTACGGTCGTTCAAAGACAATTATTATGGAGATTTGTTTTTTAAATACGCTTTGATAAGCATTCCGATATTTTTTATTATTTTTATCATTTCGGTTGTGTTTATAGGATATTTGGATTTAAAACTCGGGCTTAGAGAAGAAGAGTTCAAAAACTTATCCAAGTCTAATCCCGTGACTATGGATATTCTAGAAACCATCAAATCCATGGAAAAAGAGCTACAGGAGATAAAAATGCAATTAAAAAAAGACGTATAATTTAATCCTAAGACAGTGCTATGATTGATGCATACTATTTTATTAAGTATAATGATGATACTACCTTAGAGCACATTCTTAAGAAAAGTGAGACGGATGCCGTTATTTGTTTCGATTTTGAAGACAGTATTCAAAACTGTTTATGCCCTGACGAAAATGCTTCACTTAAACAAAAAGCTCGTGATAATTTCATTCGGATAATTACTAAATTTTACACACAATTAAAATCCTGCAAGGTAGGGGTTAGACTGAATAATATCGTCACAACTGAACAAGTGTTGGATATTCAAGCTTTAAACTCTATTAAGGAAGTGGTAGAGTTTCATACCATTTTATTACCCAAAACCGAAAGTCATGGTGAGATTAAAAATTTAAATAGAGAACTTCAGAACCGTCAAATTAATTATAAAGAGATTATACCTATAATAGAATCGAAAAATGGCTTGGATAACCTCCTTGAAATTTTAAAACGACATCAGGATGTCATCAAAAATATTGCTTTCGGACATTGTGATTACAATGCTACTATAAATGCTTTTCCATTTTTTCACCAAGATTCGAGAGAATATTGGAAATGGATTTGTAAAATTCATACTATCATAGCTCCTTTTAAAGTTAAACTAATCAATTCTGCTTATCTTCAACTTGATAATCATGAATTTTTTGACCTGATGTTGTCCTATTTGTCCCATATTTGCGGTGCTAATTTTGGACAAGTCACGCTTACGTATCAGCAATCATTGCAATGTAAGAATTTTAATAAAGAAGCAAGTTCCGGTTATTATTCTCTAAAAGACAGATTGATATTTAAACCGGATTCATCCTATGCTGAAGACCTATTAGCAACTTTTAATAATGATAGCGAGTATTTAGGCTTTAAAATTGACAAAAATAGCAGAACTATTATTTCGCCACATGAATATGTTGCAGCAAAAAAACATATCTCCAAGCAATCAAACAAAGATATTGAACTTTGTTTTGTAGGTGGATGCTTTCCTGTTCAATATAATGTTTTGTTGGAAGATAACTTTCTTCAGCTAATGAAACAAACGGTAGAAGACCATAATGCTATAAATCTGAACATTAATATTATTCGATATGAAAAGTTAGCAAATTGCGCAGAGAAACTGCGGAATCATAATAAGACAATTCAGGCTGATATTATTGTGTTTCATATTCGTCCTGAACCCTATTTGCGGATGCTTAAATTCTATTACAAATACAAAAACAATGATGGTAAAATTAGAAAATCCATTAACTTCTCTGCCATAAACATCCATCTATCCGAAAAATATGACTATTTAGATATTGGAATACGGTATCCCGAACTTGTAAGCGATAAAAAATCACTACTTCACAATTGGCTTATTGATATGAATTATTTATCAGGCTTTTTATTATGGAACCATCATTTTGCAATAAAAAGATCTTTGAAACTTACTGACCAGATTATTGATTATTGTAAAAAAGAGAATATCACCTTAATTGTTTTGGGACCTCCCATAAGATTTCAAACGAAATTTGAACGAATGGTTTCAACTAAATTTACCGCTTCAATTGAAAAATCGCTTAATCGGAAAGAGATTAACTTTCTCTCAGGAATTGACAAATCTGATATCAATCAAAGAGTATATTTTACTGAAAGTGGTATATTTGCTAATGAAAAATATCATAAGTTGATTTCACAAAGAATCACATCTATAATTAAGAAATTAGATGTTATAATTAAATATAGAATCAACAAATAAAGTTTGTGTTGTTAACGATGTTTGATGTTTGAAACTGCAGACTCTCTATGCATTAACAAACATAATAAACCATACAATGACTTTTTACAATTCTTTGCCAACTACTAAAAAAACTGTATTTTTGCACATCAAATCTCGATAGTTATGCAAATTAAATTTTACAATCACGATGACTCAAAAATTTCATTGACGAGTGAAATGATGAGCGTGCAACCTAGCATTATTTTCGCCGACACTCCTGAAACTTCGTGTACCGGACAGCTTCGCTTACAGACAGGTTGTGAATCTGTGAATGAGAAATTAGTTTTTTTTCTGCTATAGGCTTCGTCGTGCCATCCGTTGTGCGATGATGCTAACCATGATGAGTTGCAGCGCGTGATACATCATGATTGGCAAGAGGATGATGCCGATATAGGGGCTGTGGGCGAAAAGGACTTTTGACATGACTGTGCCATGGACAAGAGATTTTTTGGAGCCGCAAAACATGGCGGTGATTTTGTCTTCGCGGTTAAATTTGAGGAGTTTGGAGGTGAGATACACCATACCATAAACGACATTGAACAGCACGAGCATGGCGAAGCCCAATAGGAGGAGAAAGAGCAGAGAATAGCCCTGAAACATGCGCTGAGCAAAGGATTCGCAGAAGGCGGTGAAGACGATGAGCAGGATGATGCTTTGGTCGAAATAGCGGAGTTGTTTGCGGTGGCGTTCGGCAAAGGCGCCCAATTTGGAGTGTAGTAAGATGCCGAGGATGACGGGTAGCAGTACCTGTAGTGTAAGTTTGATGACGATAGGGGTGAGGTCGAGGGATTGCGTGGAGGAGTTCATGAAGATGCCCATCCATAGGGGCGTGATGAACACTCCAATGAGTGTGGATATGCTGGCGTTGAAGATGGCTGCGGGGATGTTGCCGCGTGCAATGGAGACCATCACGACGGAGGAGGAAACAGTGGAAGGGAGACATGCGAGGAAGAAAATCCCAAGCCATATTAGCTCAGGGACGGTGGGTCCGATGAGCAGGCGCGCCACGATGACCAACAGCGGAAAGACAAGAAAAGTGGCGCTGTGGACTACCAAATGTAAGCGCCAATTGGCGATGCCTTCAAAAAGTTTTTGCGGACTGAGGCGCAATCCGTAGAAGAAGAAAATGAGCGATACGCCATAGTTGGCAATGTCGGAAAGGGGTACGGGGGAAGCTTTGGAGCCTATATGAGGGAAGAGATAGGCGAGGAGAATCATGCTTACCAATGCCAAAATGAAGCCATCGAGTCCGAAACGTTTGAGGAAGGGATAAACGGATGAAAAAAATCGGTTATTGTTTATTGAGTTGGAAGATGGTTTCATCAATATTGAAGGTTCATGATTTTACAAAGATACGCATTCTTGAATAATTATTTGATAGAAAATTATGTTTGGTATGAGAATATTCTGTATTTTTGAAAAAAAATAGATTATGCGATATTTATATTTTATACTGATGGTTTTGACTAGTTTGATATTTAATGCGATGGATGATAGTGCATTTGCTCAAAGTAGCAAGAAGGAAATTATTACAGACAATGTGAATTATAGAGCCGATATGAACAAAGAGTTTGCTGATAGCGCGGAAACTCCTTTAACGAAGGCAGGTTTGAAAGCGTTTAAGGAGATAGCTTTCTTTAAGATAAAGTTGAAATATAGGGTGGTGGCGAAGTTGGTGTTGACCCCGAATGAGGTGCCTTTTGAAATGCTGCGCTCGAAGGGGAATACGGGTACGTATAGGAAGTATGGGGAGGCTACGTTTACGCTGAACGGGAAGGTGTGTAAAGTGAATGTGTATCAATATATGAAGCTTATCAATGATGCGCAGTATAAGGATGATTTGTTTTTGCCGTTTAAGGATTTGAGTAATGGGAAGAAGACGTACGGAGGTGGAAGGTTTTTGGAGTTGAAGATTCCTGCTGGCGATGATTTGATTATAGATTTTAATAAGGCGTTTAATCCGCTGTGCTGTTATCATAATCCGAAGTATTCGTGTCCGATTCCGCCTGCGGAGAATCATTTGGGGGTGGAGATTTTGGCTGGGGAGAAGATGTATGAGGGGAAGGAATAGGGGATGATGAAATTGCTGGGGAAGGTTGAGCATAGGTTTTCGTTGGCGGTGGTAATGCTGTTGGCGGGTATTATTGGCGTCACATGCCTGATGCAGCCAATGTTGAATTCTTTGAGTTGGGATGTGTTTTCGTATTATTTGTACCTGCCGGCGACTTTTATTTATCATGATTTGGGGCTTAAAGACCGATCGTGGGTTGAGCTTATCATTCAAAAGTATCATACGACTGATTTTTTTTATCAGGCACATCCTGCTGAGAATGGCGCTTGGGTGATTAAAACATCTATGGGTTTGGCATATTTCTATGCGCCTTTCTTTTTTATGGGACATGGCATAGCTAGTGTATGGGGCTATGCGGCGGATGGGTTTTCGGCGCCTTATCAGATTAGTTTGAATGTGGGTATGGTAGTTTATGCGTGCATTGGTTTGGTGTTTCTGCGAAAGATATTGTTGCATTATTTTAATGATATTATATCGGGATGCGTCCTTGCCTTGGTGGTTTTGGGGACGAATTATATTCATCTGACGGCTCAGGCGGGTTTGATGCCGCATAATATTCTTTTGATGTTGGTGGCGATGTTTGTGTGGTATGCTATCAAATGGTCGGAAGTCAAGCAGTTAAAATATGCGGTAATTTTAGGTGTGCTATCGGGACTGATTATCATTTCGCGTCCCAATGAAATTGTATGCGTGTTGTTTTTGGTGATTCTGGGTTGGCAGAATTTTAGAAATGGAAAGATTGTACTAAAACATATATGCTATGGGATGATTGCGTTTTTTATCGTCATCTTGCCGCAATTGCTTTATTGGAAGATGACGAGCGGGAGTTTTATTTACTACAGTTATCGTGATCCGAATGAGGGTTTTGATTTTAACGAACCTTACATTTTGGATTTTCTTTTTAGTTTTCGGAAGGGATGGTTTGTTTATACGCCTCTTGTGGTGGTGATGCTTGTAGGTATGTTTACGCTATTTAAGAAGCACAAACAGTTGTTTTTTGCCGGGTTGGCGTATGTGGTTGTGGGGGTTTATATTGCCTCGAGTTGGTCGTGTTGGTGGTATGGGGGTTGTTGCTACAGTCAACGAGCGGTGGTGTCGCTTTATGTTTTGCTTGCATTGCCGTTAGGGTTTCTGTTGAAATGGATTTGGACGCAGCAATGGTTTTGCAAATATCCTTTTGCATTGGTGCTCATTGGGATTGTCGTATTGAATTTGTTTCAGATGTGGCAGTTTAATCATGGTATTATTGATGGCGACAGCATGACCAAAAAGTATTATTGTGCTACTTTTGGACAAACAATAAGGAATGAAGCCGCTTTGAATTTGCTGTTGCCGAAGATGAGAATCAATGAAGATACTGTCAGGAAGGATTTCTCAAAATTGCCGAAAACAACTTACGGTAATAACACGTTTGTGACATCAAAGAACTTCAAAGCAGATCGCTATATAAAGAATTTGGAGTTGAGTAATGAGCCATATTATAAGATGGATGCCGATGTGGAATTTTCTCCGAGCATAGATATTTCGTATAAAAAGTTGTATGGCGACCATTCATGGGCGAAAGCTTCGACTTATGTATATTTTCCGCAGCAGGAGATTAAAAGTAGCCCATATTTAGTGATTACGACTATTCACAAGGGTGAAAATTACAAGTATTATACGCTGCAATTGCCTAAAGATTCTATCAAGTTCAATGCATGGATTCCGATACAAAAGCTTTATCTCACGCCGGAAATTCGTAGTAGGAAAGATATATTATCCGTGTATTTGTGGAACCCTGATAAGTGTACTTTTTATATAAGGGGGGTAAAGGTGGATATTTATGACTTTTAGCGTCTTTTATGGTTTTGTGTGGAACCAATAGACCGAATAAATTTCAAAAATAGGAACACTTTTTACTAGAATATGACTCGTTTTAAGTTCGTCGAGTATAGGGTTTTTGCCTATTGCAAAGTCAGTACCGCAATCTAGGTAAACAACTTTGTTAGCAGAAAGTGTTGATTTGTCGAAAGAGGACAAGTTACTTGCAGGATAAATATGGTCGCTGTGAAGCAACGACAATGTGTTTTTATAATCCTTAAAATAGTCTATTTTGTAATGATAAACATATTCTAGATAGCTGTATTCGGGGGAAATAATCACCAATGTATTCGTATCTTTTGCCTTTAACTCGTTCACAAGTTTCACCACATCGTCAACGCGGCGATTATTATCAGGAGCTAATCGGACATAAAAAGCCATGGCAAGCAGTAATATCATTGTGGATGCAAGGCGAATATTACGATGTTCTGTGAAGGTGCCAATAAAAACAGCTATTAGCAGGTAGAAGGGTATGGAGATATATATGATGTAGCGATCGAGAAACATGGGCGCCCAAAAGGAAAGAAGGAACATCGCCAAATAGGGAAACACAAACCAAACGACTAAAACCCTTGCATAAGGATTGTTGAAAAAAATTGCCACCGTGGAAGTAAGTTTTTGTTTCCGTAGTAATAGGATGAAATAGCATATCCCAATCAGTATAAAAATAAACATCACCGTTCTCGAATTCAGAAAGCGGTTGAGGTTGCCATAAAGTTCGCTGACTTCAGGCTTTCGCACCCAGGTTCCATGCTGCACTGAAACCGTAAATCGTTGTAGGAATATGATAATATTAGGGCTGTAAGATACTGCCAAAAGGATAAAAACACCAAGCATTTTCTTCCAAATCTGACGGAAGTTTCCGATAAAGAAGATGCTTAAGAATTCAGCCGCTAATACAAAGAACCCAAAATAATGTGCATAAATCAACAGCAGGTTCACCATGAATAGTGCAATATAAGGCTTCCATGCGGAAGCATGACTAACAATGGATAGAAAATAATACAAACTCAGGGTGGTCAAAAAAATAAAGAGAGGATACACGCGTGCCTCATGCGAAAAATACACATGAAATAACGACAAAGTGAAGATCAGTGCTGCAATAATGCCTATTTGCTTTGAGAAGAATTTATTCCCAATTAAAAAAACCACGACTGCCGTCAATGCACTGAATACAACCGATAAAAAACGAACAGAAAAGGCGCTAATGCCGAAGAGTTTTATCCAGAAATGCAACACAATAAAATGCAGGGCGGGATTGTTTTCCGTCTTTAACATAGTGAATATCGAAGGCAGATCCATCTGAGCATAATATAGGCTGAAGGGCTCATCCATAGCAATCTCATTATGGGAAACAAAAAGGATTTTTAGCAAAAAGTTCGCTAGAAATATAAGTAGCGAAATAAAAACAATTTCATTCTTCTTACTGAAAGCGGATGCAAACATACTTAGAAATTAGTTGCCACATTTAAGCACTTTGAAGCTGTGCATATAAGTCTTCCCTGAAACATTGATGAAATAGATGCCATCAGCTTTATCAGAAATATTAATAAAATAAGAAGCATTATCAGCATGATGAATGTTTGATGAAAGCACCAGACGTCCATATATATCAGAAATATTCACCGCCACATCTCTATCTTGGAGGGAGTTTTTATCAGTGAAAGTAATGGTGTAGTGTCCATTTGAAATAGTAGGAGATACCGTAAAAACGTCATTCTTTTCCGTACTAACCGCTTCATTCACGGCTGTCACATGTTGTGTGCTTGGGCTGTAACTGCAATTATGAGCAATTTTCAGCATATAGATATTTGATAGTCCAAGCCCCATCCCTTCCGAACTTCCGATAACCACATACCCTTGGTCGGTGGTCTGCACCGCATAATTTCCTTCATCATCCTTCGCAGAACCATTTGTCATACTGCATTTGAAACTATGGATGTCGCCCATCACTAACACACTAAGTTCTTTGCCTCCATTGCCGGCGCCCGTCGTAAAACCCGTTACGATAAAGCGTGATGAATCATCTACAGTCACACTGTAAGCAACATCATCGCCTGCGCCAATATCCCACGATTCAGGAAACTTCCACATATAATTCCTATTCTTATCATACCGCATCAACCAATTCTCATGTTGAATTGCGTTATAACTCATCGTTGACCCGACAAAAACGAAGCCCGAATCAGGCGTCTGCTTTATAGAGTTAATGATATCTTCTTTATCTTCCCCAAACGTTTGCGTCCAAATTGTATCCCCATTGGTGTTCAGATTCAACACATAACCATCAAAATTACCATGCCCAAAACTGTTAGTCGTAGCCCCTATCAAATACGTGCTATCCATCATAACATCCACAGCATTTGCATAATCCGTGCTATCGCCTCCGAATGTCTTTGTCCAGATAGTATCTCCACTAAAATTGGTCTTAATCACATAAATATTTTCGTTCGCTGCGCCATAACTATAGGTTTTTCCAACAAGCAAATAGGCATCATCTTTCGTCTCTACAACAGCGTTTCCGATGTCCCAATCATTGCCGCCATACGTCCTTTCCCATTCAACATTGGCATTCGAATCTGTTTTAATCAACAGTACATCATACCCTTTGTCGAGATTCTTGTTGGTAAATCCTGTAATCAAAAACCCTCTATCTGAGGTGCGCTTAAAATCATTCGCCCAATACAGCGAAGCATCTCCTATGACCTTCTCAAATCGGATAATCCCCAAAGAATCAGTTTTAATCACATGAATATTGGTGTTGCCAATGTCGCCACTTTCATTCCCTAAAATATAGTATCCTTTGTCCTGCGCTTGTATGATTCTTTGACCATAATTATATGCCATATCGCCATAAGTTTTATTAAACTTTATGACCTGACCATCGGCAACAAAGCTCTGAAGACTTATCCACAATAATGCAAAAGCAATGCTCAATAACTTTTTCATCTTACAAGGTTTTAATTATTGAAACAAATCCACCCAAACCCGCTGCTTTCTTAGCATCCAAATAGGAGTTGATGAAAGACGTGCTCAATTCAATATAGAATTTCTGTTTTACAGAAGCAGAAATACCTAAACCACAATTAAATTTTCCATATCCCCCGTACTCAAAATTGGGCGAGATACAGATGTTCGACTTCTTTATAGGAATATTATACGTAGGAACAAATCGAATCAAAGGCTTGAAATGTATAAAATGATAATGTATCAAAGTCAGCGACAGCGACAATCTGTTACTGAAAAAATAATGCGTATAATTCACTGAAGCTCTCATCGGAATCATTTCAGTGAAAGCAGATTTATCACCAAAAGCAAACTCATTCATGATGCTGTCCTGCGTGAGTCCTGTGTTTGTAGCTGAATTCAAAACGAAAATATCTTTAATTTCAATACCTTCAAAATATGCCAAAGTATCCTTCTTATACTGTTGAGAATGTTTATTCCAACGTATAAACCCAAGGTCTTCCACTTTAACTTCAATCGAACTTTTTGGATTGCGTTGATAAAATGACAAATCCAAACACATTCCCGCACCATTCTCTGCACCAAATTTTGTGTTGATAGTATCCGAACGTCGCATAATCACGTTCATATCTAAGGAAAGATATTCCGCATTCTCCTGTGTAAAAAAAGTAGCCGTCGGGATACTATACTCCATCAAACTTTGACCATTAGTAAAACCCAATCCTGCAGAAAAAACCTGAACTTTCGATTGTTTAAACCACGTTTTCACCACACCCACTTTGAATTGTTGATAGCTCATCGTTTTGAACGATTGCTTGTCGAATGTTGCCGACTGACCTGCCAAATCTCTATTCCCAAAGAAGACCAGATGAAAAAAGTCTTCATGGAATTTCACTTCCATCATGTTATGATTTTCATACGCCGCATAATAACTAAACCCGTTCTTTTTTGCAGGAACATTAAGGCGCAAACTGCTGTTAAAGAAATAGCCAAGCAGATTATGTTGACCGTTAAGCCTATTCCAATTCTGTGTCTTGAGTGGCGTATCCAAAAAACTTCCATAATAAAACTTGCTCACAAACTGATTCGTCAACCCATTGGAGTTCATATACAACTCTGATGTCAAATCAAGATAAATCTTTTGATAATCTATCGCCTGATAGCTCTCATGCTCCGAAGCCACCATAGGTGCCGAGGTTCCTAAGGGACAATACGTAAATTTATACTGACCAAAGGCAGGTGCCACTATAAGTTCTGCGATAAGCAAACTTATGGATAGGAGTGTGTATTTGATGAAACTTTGCCTCATAAAATCTACATCTCCACCAAATAATTAAAATCCCCGGTAACTTTCAGCTTAAGCCGATAATAGCTATAGATTTTAACAAAACTACTCACCCCTGCCGTGTTGAAACGCGCCTTAACCCGCACTTTTTTCGTGCTGAACAATGCCAAATATTTAATCTCTGACAACCACACTTCCAATTCCGAACGCTTGGGAATTATCACTTTATAATCCGCATCCAACATCGGCGCATCTATCAAAGTCGGCACAAACAGCGAATCGCTGATATGATTACTAGCATCCAACATATATATCTGCACATCGGCGCTAAATGGAAACCCATTATCCGCAATCAACTTCAACTTCCCCGACGACGGATTATCGTTATACGCTCCTAAATCTAACACCACATCTTCCGACAATGTCAAATCGTTCGCTATAAACGACAACGGAATCTCCAAATTCAGCGAAGCATTCAAATAATTTCCATAATAAATGAAATCGTTCCCCGCCGAAACATTCCCCAACGGATTCGTAGTCACCTGCATTTTATATGAAATCTTATCAGGCATATTCTCTATAATTTGTGGTATATTAGAGCTATTCATCTCAAAGTTATACACCGAGGGATTCACAGGTTGCAATGGGTTAAACGTCTCCGTAGCTCTCGAAATATTAATCGTTTGTCCTATAATCGGGTCCGAAAGGGCTGTTGTTAAACCCGTCTGCGAATTCGTCGTGGCAATACTATTAAACATGACCCTTGCATCTATCCCAAATCCATTCTCAACCGACAAGGTCAACTTTGCACTCTCCAAATTAAACGAACCCGCCACGATGTTATTAAACATATCAATCTTCGTAGTGTCAGGTCCAAACACCGTATATTGACTGCCGAAATAGCCTTTCGCGTAAGCAAACGACAAATCCTCGAACCGTACATTAAAATTAAAAATATCCGCATTGGTCATCGTAACCGTATCCGCATTCGCGTCCAATTGTGCTATCGTTTGATTCGTCAAAATGTTCGAACTAACGTGTGTAGGTCCGCGCATATCCAAACTATAGCCCGACAAATCCACCAACCGTTCCACATGCGTCGTGCCTCCCACAGGTGCTGCCGGAATCAACTCCGTAACCTGAAAAGCAACCCCATTTTTTCGCGCGTATGGTATTTTATACGTCACGTATGATGGCTGCGTAATCGTAGCATAAACCTCCAACACCAAAAACCCCTTATGAAAATCCACTTGCGCCACATCTGCATTCGGAATATTCAGCACTGAATTCTCCGTAAAATTAAAAAATATCTGTCCCGGATGCAACACCACCCCGCCCAAGGGCGGCAAATACTTATGTGAGATAGTATCCGGAAAATTCACCAACGAATCCAACGAAAAATTATAAAACTGATACTTATAAACCAAGTTCAACGAATTGTCAGGGTTCATCTCCAACAGCGAATCAGGCACTATATCATTAAAACCCAAATCAGCCTGCAACAAAGGAGCATACACCGCCACATCCCAACTCGGACTCACCTTCTTCCTGCAGCCTCCCACAACAAAAACCAAAACCACCGCCAACACAAAGCACCTTATTTTACCACTTAGACACATAGAAACATAAATTTTTTAACCATCAAGACCACAAAGATACACAAAGTAAACATCATTCAACTCATCTTCTCATTTTTATCCAATAATTTTCAATTTCCCCACACCAAACGTCCATCAACAAGATTAAATCCCATCTACTATTTTTCATTTTTAATTTTTCATTTTTCATTCAAAACCCAATAACCCAATGACCAAAAATGATCAAAAAGTCCACAATGTCCTAATGACCCAATGACAAAAAATGACCCAATGACCACCAATGACCAATGACCACCAATGACCCAATGACCACCAATGACCTAATGACAAAAAATGACCCAATGACCACCAATGACAACTAATGACTCTTCAATACCCATACTTCCCCCCCCATCTCTTCTTCAAAAACTCCCGCAACTCCTTTTCCCTTGCATTCCCTTGAGGCTCATAAAACTTCGTCCCGGCAATTTCCTTCGGCAAAAACTCCTCTGCCACAAAATTATTCTCATAATCATGTGCATACTTATACGCCTTGCCGTAGCCTATCTCCTTCATCAACTTCGTCGGTGAATTCCGCAGCGCCAACGGCACCGCCAAATTTCCGCTCTGCTTAATCTGCGCGTGCGCATTTTTAATCGCCATCAGCGACGCATTACTCTTCGGCGAACTCGCCAAATAAATCGCCGTCTGCGACAAAATCAACTCACACTCCGGGTATCCAATCATCTGCACCGCCTGAAAACAATTCGTCGCCAACAGCAGCGCATTTGGGTTCGCGTTCCCTATATCTTCCGACGCCAAAATCAGCATTCGCCGCGCAATAAACTTCGGGTCCTCCCCCCCGTCCACCATCCGCGCCAACCAATACACAGCCCCATTCGGGTCGCTTCCCCGCATCGACTTTATAAACGCCGAAATAATATCATAATGCTGCTCCCCCAACTTATCATACAACGCCAAATTCTGCTGAATCACATCCATCACCAACCCATTCCCTATCCGTATCTCCCCTGCGCCACCTCGTTGCGAATCCACCACCAACTCAAACGCATTCAACAACTTCCTCGCATCTCCGCCGCTCACTCGTATCAACGCCTCGCTCTCCTCAATCGCAATCTTGCGACCCAACTCCTGCTCCAAAATCCCTTGCGCCTTCCCCAAAATCCTCAACAGCTCCCCCTCATCCAGGTTCTTCAAAATATACACTTGACAGCGCGACAACAACGGCGAAATCACCTCAAACGACGGATTCTCAGTCGTCGCGCCTATCAGCGTAATCACCCCTTTCTCCACCGCGCTCAACAGCGAATCTTGCTGACCTTTATTAAACCGATGAATCTCATCAATAAACAAAATCGTCTTCTCCCGTCCTGCCGTCGCCTGTTCAATCACAGCCCTCACGTCCTTCACCCCCGAATTCACCGCGCTCAGCGTATAAAACGGGCGGTCCAACATCCGCGAAACAATAAACGCCAACGTCGTCTTACCCACCCCCGGCGGTCCCCACAAAATCATCGATGGCAGCGTCCCCCCCTCAATCGCCTTCCGCAGCACCGCCTCCCGTCCAATCAAATGCTGCTGACCTATATAGTCATCAAAACTCGCAGGTCTCATCTGTTCCGCCAAAGGTTCGTTTCGTATCATAATATAAAATAAAGACCAAAATTACGAATAAAATCAATACCCCAACAAAAAATCTGATTCACGACCTAAGAAAAAACCACAAAGACACTAAGAACACAAAGAACCACTAAGAAGCACCTCCAAAAATTTTTCATTTTTCATTTTTATTTTTTCATTAATTTGGGCGCATCCCTACGGGTCGGGCTTTCCGTTCCAAGTCCTCGCGCCTGAATAACGGCGCTGTGGGCTTTCCTCTCCAATCCCTTGCGCGCGTGCCAACTCGCTATCCTCGGGACTTTTAATCAACATTTTTACATGGTTTCCCCCTCATCAAAATAAACCCCCAACAAAAAAAAACCTTCTTCAATTTTTAACCTTAATACAAATGCACCTATACTTGCCCCCCCTCCAAACCTTCTAACCTTCTCCCTTCCCAACCTTAATACAAAAAACACCCCCTGCCCCCTCCAACCTTCTAACCTTCTTCAATTTTTTAACCTTAATACAAATGAGACCTCCCCAGCCCCCTCCAACCTTCTAACCTTCTCCCTTCCCAACCTTAACACAATAAAACACCCCCAACACCCTCCAAACCTTCTTCAAATTTTCAACCTTAATACAAACCAAACACCCTCTATCCCTCCTTATCCTTAATATTTTTCAGATAAAACTTCAAAAACTCCTCATACTCCTCCTGATACGTCTTCTTTCTATGATGCTCCTTCTGATTCAAAATATATTTACACACCTTATCCACATCTGATTTTGACACCGAAAATGCCGACGCCGTTTCCTGCCACGAAAATGCTTTACCACAAAGCCCCTGTTGATTTATAAATCGCTGAGAACTTTCCGCCACTATGCTTGCCAATTCCTCTTCCGACAATTTTGGCGAACGCGAAACCAAAAAATGTACATGTTCGGCATTAGCATAAATGGCATACATCAACGAATCATTATTATTACAAATCCCTGTAATATATTTTTCTATGCGTTCCCTCGATGGCTCCCCAATGCGAACTTCCCGATGCAACACCGTAAACACAAAATGCGTAAACAAATTTCTATATTCTATTTTCATCTTGCTTTATTTAGAGCCATAGAAGGTCAGAAGGTTAAAAACCCCCTATGCCCCCTCCCTTTCTATTAAGGTCGAAAAATTGAAGAAGGTTTTTCTATCCTTCCTTTCATTTTGTGATAATAAACTTCCCTGTTTGTACTATTTTATTTTTTGTTTGCAATGAATAAAAGTAATTGCCCGAACTTAATATGGAATTGTCTATCGTCAATGTTTTTCTCCCACTACAATTTTCAGACTTCACTTTTTGCAGTGTAGCATCATAAATATACAATTGATAATCTTCCATATTACTTGGTGCATCTATTTCAAATGTTATTTCTCCCGTTGTAGGATTCGGATATACTTGAACATAGTGATTTCCTTGCTGAATTTCACTAATGGTTTCAGGTAAAGTACCACAAAGATTATAAACAAAAAACTGATTATTACTATTGAATAATAGCATTTTTGCTCCTGTTGCTGTATTTGTAATTCCTTCTACATCTGCTCCTCCAGCTCCGCATAGAGAACAGTATGGCATTGTAACACTGTCCCTCGAAAAAAACAAACTTCCATCCGTTCTATAAATATAAAATTTAGTCGTTGGAGTGGCATTAATTTCAAATAAAGCGTATTCTATTGTGTTGCTGTCACAGTCAAAAAGTGTTGAAGTTATATAAGCAATATTATATGAACCATTACCTGTATCAACTAGTAATGGAACGGAAATGTTAAGCATTAAAGGAGTATGGTCTAAATTATATAAACTAAAATAGTGATCATGGTAATTTACAACAACATATTTGTAATTATTATTTCCTAAATTTGTAATACGAAAATTACAATGCGTATTTGGGAGAGAATATGTATTTTCGTAGTTTATCTGCGCCTTAATATTCGTGTTACATAGCATCAATATACTTCCTATTATTATTACTATTTTCTTCATAACATATTCTTTTAAAATTACATTTATACTATCAACCATCTATTATGCACAATCTTCAATTTAATCCCTCCCTATTATAGTCCCGACAATTCAGTCGGGCTAGGGGTTCCTTTATTTCTTCATTTACCGTGATTCGTAATTCGCCAATTCGTAATTCGTAGGAGTTCTTGGAACTTGGAATTTGGTATTTGGATCTTCTCCTTACCCCACAACCTTAACCTCAAAAACCCTAATCTTCGCCGTCTTATTCAAATCCATATTTCGCAGTTTCACGTAGCGTCCCTCTCCCAACAAATCCTTCGTCATCAAATTCATCATCACCTTATGTGTCAGCACCGTACCTGTCGTCAGCTCATCTGTTTTCAATGCTGTCAAACCTATCTTCACCACCGTATCCGTCAACAACGTAACCTGCAACACATTCTTCTTATTCATCCCCGTCCGCAACACCATTTCTCTCCCGGGTTTCAAAACTCTTACCCTTGGCTTCCGCTCCGGCGTCGGATCAATACCTGCCATAACAGCCTTCATCGTTGCCTTATGCAACAAATCCACATTGCCAACCGACTCAGCGTAAGCCTTCAAAACCTCCATAACCTGTGCATTAACCT
This sequence comes from uncultured bacterium, assembly GCA_903862465.1. Lineage (GTDB taxonomy): Bacteria > Bacteroidota > Bacteroidia > Bacteroidales > CAIWKO01 > CAIWKO01. The sequence goes on from CAIOYH010000093.1 coordinate 18,639, forward strand.
CCATCACATCATGAACTATCTTTTGATTATTCACACTCAAATTCGAAATTTTCATCTTCAACAAATCCTTCGTGTCCTGCATTGCCCATGCCGTATTATGCAAATCCGTCAACTGATCAATCTTATCCTGTGTAAATCCCTTAGCTATCAATGCCACATCATTGCTATCCACCTTAGTAAAAGTAACTATATATGCTGCATGAAAAGCATCAATCTGAAACGCATGAATACTCTTCCGAAAAGCACTCAAACCAAACGAACCCAAACTATCCGTAATCGTTCCGGCTTTTCTGCAAGCTTTAATCTTATATTCCAACTCTTTCAAAATCGGCAACACAGCATACATCGCTGCATTCCGCAACTCCGTATCCGCCTTATTCTCTTTCCGAAACCCTAAGGTGCCTAACATTTCGTCCACATCCAAAATCAGTGGTTCCCACACTTCCGTTTCAAACGGATCATCAAACTCTTCATTAAAAGCAATAATCAATTCCTTATAATCATCAAAAATAATTTTTATTGCTTTTGAATAA
>CAIOYH010000094.1 GCA_903862465.1 uncultured bacterium
AACAGAAATGATATTAGTAGTTGCTTCATTATTCCATAAGTAGTTATCATTTTCACTTGCAGTAAGTGTAGCAGTTTCTCCTAAACAAATTGTTTGGTCAATTCCCGCATCTACCGTTGGTGATGGATTAACAGTGACAGTCACATCATCCGATGCCGAACAACCATGAGTATTCGTCACTGTTACTGTGTAAGTTGTATTAGTTACTGGAGTAACCTCAATTTCAGCAGTTGTTGCATTAGTACTCCATAAATAGGTAGAGCCTCCACTTGCAGTAAGAGTTGCTGTTTCTCCTTCGCAAATTGTTTGGTTAGCTCCTGCTTCTAGTTCATCAGGTAATGGATTGACAGTAACAACTACATCATCCGTTTCCGAAAAACCATTGGTATTTGTAACAGTTACAGAATATTCGGTTGTTTGGGCAGGTGATACTATAATAGATTGACTAGTTGCATTATTTGACCACAAATATACAATATTACATAATGGATTCGATATATTTGCATTTAAAGAAATACTTTCACCAGTGCAAATTGTGGCAGGGTCAGGTGTAATTGATACACTTGATATGTTTAGGCCCTCTCTCAATTGTAAGTTATCAATAAGAATACCCCATCCAATATTATTAAGTTGCATATTTAATAAACCAGCAGATTCTATTCCGCAATATGCAAATTCAATGGTTTTATGTTGCCATAATGAATTGTCCTCCACATGAATATTATCTTGAAAACTATAAACATTATCAGGCAATAATGGATCAATGATGTGGTTTGTAAATCCTATAACTAACGGTAAATTCGACCCAATTGAATTATGTAAAGTAGGAAAGTAATCAAAATCTAGTATATAAACATGATCAGTTTCAATATTATCACACAAATTGAAATAATTGCAACGTCCTTCTAATCTATAATATCTTTGCCCAATGCTATTAAATGCATTGGGACAATTAGTAAAAGGGGCCTCTGGGAAAGAAACACGTTGATCACCAAAAACATCTGATCCAAGAATATGTCCGCAATTTCCAAAGCAATTATTAATATATATCCCGGATGATACAGATCCAGTATTATTTGAACGATAACTATAAGGTTGAGCATCTGCAAATTGAATTCCTCTTCGAAATTTCCCTTCTCTCGTAAATTTTTCATCCGAAACAGTTGCAATAATATCTTCTTCTGCCCCTATTCTTTTTACTTCTGTTCCTTCTTCAAAATCTCCGTTTAAAACTAAATTATCACCGGGCGTGCAGGCAACATTTGTCCCTTTTGCCACATCAATAGTATATATAACATATGACCCAACTTTATTAGTAATTGCATCAAATAAATTAAATCCAAATTGAACTCTGCCATAAAAATTTGGTCTGGGGGTATAAGTAATAACTTGACCATTTTGAGAAACTGTCAGTTGTAAATGATTATTCCCTGATGTTACGCCATAATCATTCTCGCCAATATTTCCACACCCTCTAATATTAGTCAATGTTCCCGGTGCAACAGAAATTGGGTTGTTTTCGGGATTTATTAATGTAATATCTTCTTCCAAATCTATATCAAGACTTGTACCGATTTGATTGACTAATGGTACCACAATTCCGGCTACAATAGGCAAGTCTGCTAGCATGTCTTCAGGAAAATCATTATCAGAATAATTTAAATATTGAGCCATTCGAGTTGAATATGGAGGCAAAATTTCAGGATGGCCTGAATAATTATCGTTTAATTGATAATTCAAATCATTTATTAATTTTGTAATTTCAAAATCTGTAAGTCTTCTTCTTGTAATGCCTCGTTTTGAAAAAGGACCCATCACATAATTTTGAATATCACCAGGCGAGATTCTAGATCTAATCGTATATGTTAATAATTGATCATCCATGTGACTAAGAGCACTTCTGTATCCAAACTCCCACCACAGTCCTCCAGAATATACAGGGTGATTATCGGGGGCTAGATTTGGCCCAGACCAGATTTTATTACTATTTATGGCATCGTTACCCTGATAGGCAATTTCAAGTGGATCTAATGAAAGGAGTCTGTTTAATGCTAACGGAAAGACATTTGGCCCTCTGTACAAAGTTGCGTCATATCCTGAGAATTGATTATTCCCAATACTTGATTCAGGTACAGCTGATATTGGGTAATTATCAGGGAATTTAATATATGACATCCAACCTAGTGTATGAATTATTTCATGAAGTAATACCGAATACAGATCATAATAAATACAAGGTAATGTTTGCATAGAATCACCTAAATATGTGAAACCACCCAAACTAGTTTGATCAAAATTTACTCTTAAATAAGCATGGTACTGTTGTTCATTGGTAGGATCAGTACCTGTTCTAACATAATCATTAACAAATCCATTAATAAGATGGGGTGTTGATGTATTAATACTATATGGTCCTGCTTGTGCTAAAAATTGTACCGCCAATGGTGCAGGGTTATTTACACTAAATGATTGATCTACGTAAAGTTTAATAGGATGGTCTGTTGGAATATTAGAAAAATCAAAAACACTTTGAATATATTGTAATACCATACATAGGGTATTACGTCTAGTTGCTCCTTCCACAACGTCTGCAAACCCTTCATGAATTGCTGATGTCAAATCTACATAATATATATCAAATTTGTCAACACATTGAAGGATAGCACCTGGATGATCTTGTAAAAATACATCAGCCGGTATCGTATTATTCATTTCTTTTTCAGACCCTATAACTAAACTCGAAAAGAAATCCGCATCTGCCCCGCAAGCAACGATTTTGGATTTGTCAAAAAACAATGAATCAAAAGGCGACATTGATAAAGTATCGTTCTGTCCTTGCCCTTTCACTCCCCCTGCCAACATCAAAATAAATAAAAATAAAAAACATTTCAAAATGTTTATTCTAATTCGTCCGTCATTTAAGACCAACATTTTTTTCAAAAGCGTAATCGTTTTTTTCATAATCCCGAGGTTTAATTAATTTAATTATTTTATTTTTTTCAATCGTAAATGCAATAAAAGCAAAAAAAAATCGTTCTCAATACAATGTAACAAATTTTGTTTTGTTTCATCAGCAAAAGGGCATTTTCTGTTATAAAATTGCATTTGAAATATTATACAAAGTTATTAAAAAAAATCAAATTAATATATACGTATAATACTAAATTTTATTTATGTATTTCACTGATTTTATTATACGTATATTTCGGTTCTCTTTGATATTATCACATTGCAATTTCTAGTTAATCTAGTTCTCTTTTTTGGCTTAGGTTAATTTGGTCGGCTGTTCCATACTACTTCATTCTTGTTCTACGGTGGTTCCAACATCCGTTACCTCTACCTTTATAGGCTGTCCTAAAAAGGATTGTTCGAAAAAATGCGTAGATTTGCGTATTGCAATTGTAGGTTTTTTTTAGCACAGCAAATCTACAAAAAGAGAAGGTAGAAAAAAAACTTCTTTTTGCATTAATTTTTTTTCGGACAACTGTACTTTGGCAATTTGATTCCCTTGAAGACAATTTTTCTGAGGTTTATGGATTACTTTACGATCCTGTTGAACAAATGCAAATAAAATACAGCATTGAGCTTACACCTTGGTGTGACTAGTTAGGCATGACAGTAAGTGAAGATACTTTAAGGCAATTTCCTTAATTGGAGATTATAAGTCACTGCCTTTACGAAATGACTTTCTTTGGTTTTTCTGAAAGAAAAATACAATCATTTCAAAAAAACTCGACGAGCAATCTCAGAAAATTAATAATATGTCTTCTGAAGAAATAAAAAAGAATCAAATATCACCAGAAAAATTTCTTGCAAAATTAAGGAAGGGTGCTTAGCGTCTTAATTTAATTACCTAAACTTATAAAATATATTGAAAGGTGCACTGCGAATTCAAGAAATAATTGGTTTATGCGAAATCTTTGAAAGGATAAAAATAAAAAAAGAAGGAAGAGTACCAAAAAGAAAAATATACAAATAAGAACTATTGCCACCTTGCGTTATTTGAATTCAACATTTAATATTAATGATTAATTGTAAGACCGTAAAATTTAGAATTTTTTTTAAAAGGCTGATATAGTCGTTTTCATATTGAAATCAGTTTTTAAGGTTTTTATTTGCAAATGTCATTTTTAATAGCTATTGTTTTGAATTCTGAAATATATTTATCAACAAAAAATCCCTATCAATGCTAATAGATTTGTGATTAAAGCTTTTATGTAATCAGAGATAGTCTATATGATTTACAATTGTTTTACAAATTATTATTTTAGTGTTTTAAAACCATGTATAACAGATATATAATACAGTACACGCGAATCCCTTCGGAGTCACATAAAAGAACTATCTCATTCGGGGTGGTTCTTTTTCTTTCTCTTGAGTCACACGGAAAAATTCTTTCGTATAAAAATACAAAAAAGCAAAAAACACAATTTGCAACAATTTTTAATTTATATGAATGGCAGCATTTTTTTTGTTGTTGTAATGATAAATATCATCAAAAGAGTCGTCATCGATTAAATTTAGAGAAAATCTATCTTTTTTTTGCTTTGGATATGCATTATGGTTTCAAACGGCTCTATTTTGAGTAAAAATAGCAATAAAAAAATCTGTTAATTCTTTAAATATTATTTATTGATAATGAAAAACATAGAAGGCTAAAATTAATAAAATAATGTCTTTTTAACGCGCTGAGAATTCAATATTGTATAATTTCTTTACTATTGACGGGAAAATTTAAATCTCCAAGGCTTAATTGCTGAAATATATGATATAAAAACAGAATGGGCTAATTATCTTTAAAAATCGAATAATGAAATTTGACTATAAATAAACGAGAATGAATTTGCAGAATTAAATGAAGATTCCCTCCTTGAAAAGATTGATATTTATTTATTCGTCAAAAAAATAAATAAAGTTTTGTATCAAATGAATATTTTTTTATAAATTTGTCGAATCAAAAAATGACTAATGTCTTTTGAGAAGACAATATATTAAATGTACTTTTCGATAAATTGTAAAAAGAATGAATTTATAAAAACCGGACTTTTTAGATGGAAAATAAGCAAAAAAAAAAACAGAAAGAACAGAAGCATCCTATAGTGAAAACAAATAGGACTATAAACCAACAGAACAGCCGTAACTATTACGACTTACTTGGAATAGCATTTATAATCATCTTGGGAATTATTATATACTCCAACTCCTTTAAATGTTCATTCCATTTTGACGATACAGGTAGTATTGTTGATAATCCTGCAATTCGAAATTTATCGGATATTAAATCTATATGGAATTATAGTAATAATCGTTTTGTAGCATATTTTTCTTTTGCGCTAAATTATCATTTTGGCAAACTTGATGTTTGGGGTTATCATTTGATGAATCTAATGATTCATTTAATTACTTCAATTATTGTATGGTGGCTTACCGTATTGATTTTTTCTACTCCCGCTATGAAAGACAAAGAAATTAGCAAGAATAAAAAGATGATAGCTTTATTCACGTCTCTGCTTTTTGTTTCTCATCCATTAGCTACACAATCTGTTACCTATATTGTGCAGCGCTTGGCTTCTATGGTTGCTATGTTTTATTTGCTTTCGTTGGCACTTTATGTTAAAGCACGTTTGTTGGACAAAAGAAATTTGTCGAAATACATGTTATTTGCTAGTGCTTTAATTTCTGCAGTTTTAGCTTTGCTTACAAAAGAAAATGCATATACACTTCCATTTGCAATTGTTCTTTTTGAAATATTCTTTTTACAAACTAAAAAAATAAAAATTGGTCTTAAGGACTATCGCGTTTTGCTTATAATTATAGGCTTCGTTGGCATTATTGGTCTTGTTTTTTTTAAATTTTCATTTAGCATTTTTAATGCTATACCTCCTAATCATGGGAATATTTACACCATAACTCTAGAAAATTACCTTTTTACACAGTTTAGTGTAATTATAAAATATTTGCAGCTTTTGATTTTGCCAATAAATCAAAACATAGATTATGATTTTCCGATATCAAATAGCTTTTTTGAAATAAGAACATTATTTAGTTTTGTTGGGCTATTATCACTTCTGCTTTGTGCGGTTTATTTATTCAAAAAACATAGAATCATTTCGTTTGCAATTTTTTGGTTTTTTCTTACTTTACTAATTGAGTCTAGTATTATCCCAATTGAAGATGTGATATATGAACACAGAACCTATCTCCCTTCTTTTGGTTTTTTTCTAATAATGACTTCGGTAATTTATTTGCTACGACAGAAACATAGATTCGTATCAATTTCAATATTAATTATTTTTATTATATCAAACTCTTTTCTAACCATAGAACGAAACAAGATTTGGAAGGACGAACTAACTCTATCTAACGATATTGTGTCAAAGTCGCCTCATAAAGCAAGACCCATTGTGAGTAGAGGTGTTTACTATTCAAATTTGGGGCAATGGGAAACGGCAATTTTTGATTACACAAAAGGTATTGAAATTAATCCCCGATATATAGAAGCATACAATCTTCGTGGAAATGCATATCATCAATTAGGGCAGCTTGACAAAGCGATAGCAGACAATACAAAGGCACTCGAAATTGATGTAAACTATGTTCAAGGATATTATAATCGAGGCTTGTTTTATAGTGAAGATAGACAATTAGAAAAGGCGATAATTGATTATTCTAAAGCTATAGAAATTAATCAGAAGTATAAGGAAGCTTACAATTTAAGAGGTGTTGCCTTTTATCAATTGGGGCAGTTGGATAAGGCAATAGCGGACTATTCAAAAGCGATAGAGATAGATACTAGATTTACTATTGCTTTATACAACCGAGGTATTGTCTATGAAAATAATAAGCAATTTGACAAGGCAATTTTTGATTATTCCGAAGCAATTGTTAGCGATCCTAAATATTCAAGGGCATATTCAAGTCGGGGAATAGTTTACTTTAAACTTGAACTATGGAGCAAAGCAATAGAGGATTTGTCAAAAGCGATTGGTTTTGATTCCAAAAATTCAAGTCTTTATTTTAATCGTGCTAATTCATATTTGAAAAGCAATAATTATAATATGGCGCTTAATGATTATTCTAAAGCTATTGAAATTGAGCCCAAATTTGTTCAAGCATACTTCAATCGTGGAAACGTTTATTTTAAACTTCAACAGTGGAAAAAAGCTATAGAGGATTATTCGAAAGCCATTGAAATTGAACCGAACTTTAAGGAAGCTTATGATAACCGAAATATTGCCTTTCAAAAGTTGCAGCAAAAAGAAATGCCTTTAGTTAATAAGTGAAGTAAAATAGTATATAGAAACATTCATTATTAGTAAATTGTAAAATGAAAAACAAACAAATAAAAAAAACAACCCAACAGAAAAATCCTACTACGAAAACAAGCAGGACTATAAACCAACAAAACAGCCGTAACTATTACGATTTACTTGGTATTGCTTTAATTATCATTTTAGGAATCATCATTTATTCGAATTCTTTTGATTGTTCATTCCATTTTGACGATACAGGTAGTATTGTTGATAATCCTGCAATTCGAAATTTGTCGGATATTAAATCTATATGGAATTATAGTAATAATCGTTTTGTTGCTTATTTCACTTTTGCTTTGAATTATCATTTTGGCAAGCTTGACGTTTGGGGTTATCATTTGGTGAATCTAATGATTCATTTAACTACTTCAATAATTGTATGGTGGTTGACGGTTCTTATTTTTTCTACTCCCGCTATGAAAGACAAAGAAATCAGCAAGAATAAAAAGATTATAGCTTTATTCACGGCTCTGCTTTTTGTTTCTCATCCATTAGCTACACAATCTGTTACCTATATTGTGCAGCGCTTGGCTTCAATGGTCGCTATGTTTTATTTGCTTTCGTTGACACTTTATGTTAAAGCGCGCTTGTCAGACAAAAAGAATTTGTCGAGGTATTTATTATTCACAGGTGCTTGTATTTCAGCAATTTTGGCACTTTTTACAAAAGAAAATGCATATACACTTCCATTTGCAGTTATTCTTTTTGAGATATTCTTTTTACAAACTAAAAAAATAAAAATTAATCTTAAGGACTATCGAGTTATACTTGTATTTGTAGGATTTTTAAGCTTATTGGTTCTAATGTTTTTAAATTTCTCAAGTAGTGTTTTTGATCCTATTCCTCCTGCTCAAGGGAACGCTTTCAATGTAACTTCTATAAACTATTTTTTGACTCAATTTAGTGTCATTGTGAAATATATTCAGCTTCTATTACTACCTTTATATCAAAATTTAGATTATGATTTTCCTATTTCAAATAATTTTTTTGAGTTAAAAACTATCATTAGTTTTGTTTTTCTCATATCAATATTTTACTTATCAATATTTCTCTTTAATAAAAGCAGAATCATTTCATTTGGAATATTTTGGTTTTTTCTGAGTTTAGCTATTGAGTCAAGCATTATTCCGATACACGATGTGATTTTTGAGCATAGAACGTATCTGCCTTCTTTCGGATTTTTATTGATTTTTAGCTCGGTTATTTACAACTTTCTTTCGAAAAAATATAAAGTCCTTGCAATTTTATTTTTTTCTATAGTTATTTTAACAAGTTCAATACTTTCTTTTGAAAGAAATAAAGTATGGAAAGACGATCTAACGCTTTGGACTGATGTTATTGCGAAATCTCCAAAGAAGCCAAGACCAAATGCAGCAAGAGGTGATTACTATGTTGATCATAAACAATGGAATGAGGCAATAGCTGATTATTCTAAAGCGATTGAAAATAATCCTAAATATGAACAAGCCTATTGCAATCGCGGAGTGGCTTTAGGAAATAATGAAAAGTGGGATAATGCTATTAGTGATTACACAAAAGCAATAGAGATAGACCCAAAATATGTAAAAGCATATTTTAATCGCGGGGTTTCAAAAGGGAATTTAGGACAATGGGATAGCGCAATTGTAGATTACAAAAAAGCACTAAATATTTTTCCAAAATATGCAGAGGCTTATTACGCTTGTGGTATTGCTTACGGAAATATTGGGAAATGGGAAAATGCAATATTTGCTTACAGCAAAGCGATAGATTTGAATTCAAATTATCGTGAAGCATTTAGGAATCGTGGATTTGCTTATCGAAAACTTAATCATTTGGACAAAGCTATTGCCGATTATTCCAAAGCAATAGAAGTGGACCCTAAATTTGCTGAAGTTTACTCAAACAGAGGGGTTGTTTACGGTAGCATCGGTCAGACTGATAAGGCTCTAGACGATTTTTCAAAATCAATTGAATTAAACCCAAATTATGCTGAGGCATACTTTAATCGAGGCATTACGTTCTTGAGCATAATGCAATTGAGCAAAGCAATTGCTGATTTTAACAAAGCCATTGAAATCAATCCAAATTACAAGGAAGCTTATTCTAATAGGGATATCGCTATTAAAAAGATGCAAATAGAGAGTGTTACTCCAAATAAGTAAAACTATGCAATCAATCTTCTTTATTCCTTTGCAAATCATGCGAAGCATATCTAAACCGATTAGGATGCATGCGCAAATCGTGCGATGTATATCTAAGCCATTTAGGATGCCATCGCAAATCGTGCGAAGCATATCACGGCAAACTTTTATGCCATTGCAAATCGTGCGAAGCATATCCCTGAAAACTTTTATGCTATCGCAAATCGTGCGAAGCATATCCCAGCAAACTTTTATGCCATTGCAAATCGTGCAAAGCATATCCCTGAAAACTTTTATGCTATCGCAAATCGTGCGAAGCATATCCCAGCAAACTTTTATGCCATCACAGATAGTGCGAAGCATATCCCGACAAACTTTTATACCTTCGCAAATCGTGCGAAGCATATCCCTGAATACTTTAATACCTTCGAACAATTTGAGAACCGTATCTGCAAAAAAATATATTTTATAAAAAAGCACGATACCTAGTGCTTAGAGCATTGAATATATGTTTGTAAATCAAATCGTTATAAAATAGTGTGAAAAAAAGAAAATTTATTTTCCCAATTTCATACAATTATGGGACCCCATTTTTCGTTATTATACTATAATCAATAAAAAAATTATAGCCATGATCAAGTTATTAAAAAACCTATTTCTCCTATTGTTCATGAATCCTCGAATAATAGACGATCGCTTAAAAGTATTTAGCGAAGATGCCCTTGCCCGTTTGGCAGCGCAAAACACACTCAATCAGTTTGATGAGATGATTAACATCACCGAAGCAAAGCACATTGCCTTCTATGGAGCTATCGAAAACAAAGACACCGTGAATGCACTCCAAAAATCGCGTACCAACTCGGTGGACAATATTATTGCGAAATTTATTGCTCTACAACAAAAAAACGATGATATTATTGGCGGTAAATACGGACGTGACTCTGCTACATTTATTGAATTTTTCCCGCTCAAACTGACGGAATATGTTGAGGTTACCAAAACCACTATCGGCACACTGCTGAATCGCATGGTGGTTGGATTAACCACGCATGTGGCTGATTTGGGTGTTGACATGAAAAATCAAATGATTGCCATGCAACATGATTACAATGCTGCACGCGGAGAACAATTAGCCAAAAAGGGTGAAGCAGGTGCGATGCGCGGTGATGTGAAAAGCAAACGTCTTGATTTGGCTATGCAATGGCAAGACAATCTGTTCGACATTGCCAAACTCTATAAAGGACAACCCGAACGCGTAACGGATTTCTTCCGTTTCAATTTACTGTTGTCTCATACCCATGTGGACAATCAGGGAAACGTAATTGATGGTGAATTGAACTTTTTGATTCCCAGGAATTCGCAAAAAGATTCCGGCATAGTTTTCACTCCCGCCACGCGTTTCGAATTTATGAACCCGGGAACAGAACCCATTGGTGTTATACTCACTACAGAAGATGTCGACCAAATTGTGACTCATATCCTTATCATCATTCTGCCGGGTGAACTGCGTCAACTAACTGCAGCGCAAATTGGGGCTGCCAATTGCACACATCTGCGCATGATAAATCAGAGCTTGACAACAGATGGGCAATTGACCATTGATATTTTGAATTAGGAGCCGAGGTTGCACAAAGCGGACTAAAGTACAATTTATGAGGTATTTTGATTAACCCTAGCCGTAAGGCTAGTGGTTTAAATATATATCAACCTAATGACTTTAGTCCAAAATAAATTATGTTTTCGTAATGACGCTAATTCGTTAGTTTCTGAACAGTAAAATAACCTTATAAGGTACATTTATCCCATATTTTTTATGAAATAATACCTTTGAATCAGAAAGTATTGAGCGAAATCCTGAAAATATATCAGTATTTCGCTTTTTTTATTTCCAATTTATTTCCTTTTTTGAAAAAGTAATCGACATCAATTTTGAAATCACTTCTGCAAATTTAAAATTGTATCAAACAGATAATGTTTAAGATATGAAGATTTACAAAACTAACCGCCTGCATGTTTTAAAGCTTTACGCAAGGATAAAATGATTTCAAAAAAATGACATATATCACCCTATTGGATTATTAACTTGCATTCCGATTTATTTGACGTAAATTTGCATATTATTTAGGCTCTGCCTAACATAAGGCGGTGTTAAAAATTTAAGTTATACAGTGAAGGTAAATTAATAGAAAAAAATAGCAGTAGAAAAGTAAGAATTTATTGTTTTACGACAGCATTTTTATACATTTTGAAAGAAATGTGTAAAAAAAATGATATTGTAACATATTGAAATTTAGTGCTTAAAAATGAAAAATAATATAATGTAAAAAAAAAGCTTGCTTTTGGGATAAAATGTAGTATATTTGCAAAGTTTTTCGTGTACGGAATTGAAAGGGTATAATTCAAGAAAACGTTCAAGAAGGAACTATTCAATGGCATACAAAAGAATTTTAAATTGAGAATTAGTGAACTAAATATAAATTAAAAACCAAGCAAAAATGAAAGTCAACAACAAATCCTCTCCGTTAAGATTTGGAAATCAAATCAAAATCAATTACAATAAAACAAATATTAATTAACAAACAAAAATTCATGAAAAAGTTTTTTACAAATTTAGACTTGAAAAAGATGATAAAGCCTTTGGTTTTATTTTTCTTTGTGTTTGCATTTATGTTGAATGCAAATGCGCAGGCGTTGAATGATAATTCAATCACTCCGCCTGCTGTTGTTAGTGGCAATGGCTCTATTACTCCCGGTACTATTGTGGGTAGTGTTGCCAATGTTACCAATGGTGCGGCTGTAAGTTCAGCGTGTATCATCACCTATTCGTGGGAATCATCCTATGATGGAAACTTCTCAACGGATGTGGTGACCAATCTTGCCGATACCAAGGATTACAATCCGGGTACGCTAACTCGAACTACTTATTTTAGGCGAACTGTGGTTGCCAATTGTCCCGACTTAAACTTTCTAGGGAATAGCACTACACCTCGAATTAAATTTACGGTAAATTAATTAACTTATAAATTTATATATTATGAAAAATTTACTCGCAAATTTTAATTGGAAGAAATTAGTAACACCTTTGGTGTTTATTTTCTTTTTTTTGGCATTAATCATTAATGCTAATGCTCAAACAGCTCCTTCTATTTCTAACAATAACATTTCTGCTGATTTTCCGCTTACTACTTGTTACACTCCAACGGAAAGTATTATGACAATTGTTGGATCCTCTGCGTGTACTAACCTTGGTGGTCCTTGCGGAAGTTCGTTTTATTACATTAATAACATGACATGGACTCAGGAAGGTGATCTTGGAGTTAGCACTTGTAATAATTTAGCTGTATCATGGTCTGTTAGTAAGGTGTCTCTTAATGCACCTACCTATAGCCAAACAACGACACCTGCTACTTTTATTGGAGGTATTTCAGATCAAGATAATTTGGTTATTGATCCAAATTATGCAGAAAACAACCCAAGCCCAAACTCTGATTTACATTATGCTGACAAAGTCTTGTTATCTAATTGGCTTCATAACACAACTGATCAACCGTATTGTGTATTTTTTGTTCGTAAAGTATCTACTACCTGTTATGACCCGACAGAAGCAAATGGTGCAAGTTCGGTGAGTATCAAACTTATTATTTATCCAAATTCTACCAAATATACTGTAAGTGTTGTTGGTGGTGTTAGCACGGTTTGTCCTTCAACTACCGGCAAACAGGTTAGATTAAGCAACTCAAAAGCACCTTATACTATAATAAATCTTAATCCTCCTGCTTATAGGACGAATGTTGCTCAATCTGATCCACGGTATTATAGTCCTTATACTCCAGCGATAAGTCGTAATACAGGTGTACCAACAGGAACTTATACTACTATGTACACTTTATATGATGGAGTAACTCCTGTTGGATCGGCGCAAGCTGGTAATGGCGGAGCTCTTACATGGAATATTAGTGCAGATCCTTCTTGTAATGGTTCACACACTTATACAGTTAAAGCTGTAGTAGTTGGGGATATGTCTCAAGAATATGGCTATGTCAATCCTAGCCCTAATTTACCTTTGGGATGTGAAACTGCGATGGACAATACTGTAAATATTACTTGGCAAGATATAACAGCACCAGCTTGGACAACAGCACCAAGCGCGCTGAATTCTAGTTATGAATGTAGTAATACAGTCGGTATAGCAGCCGCACAAGCCTTGTATCCAAGTGCAACAGATATTTGCGGCACAGCTCATTTAAGTGCTAAGACAGCAGGTTCATTTGTAGCTGGCTCATGTCCAAACTCCGGTACTTATACTAATACTTGGACAGCGACGGATGATTGTAGCAATACAAGTACTGTTTTTACTCAGGTTATTACGATAACAGATGTAACCGCACCAACATTGACAGGTTCAGCATATTCCCAAATTGGCTCAGTAGATGCATGTATGCCAACACAAGTTGCAGCAGAAGCAGCATTTAATTCTACTAATGCATTAATTGGTTATTCAGATAATTGCAGTGGAGGTGTAACAGCTACGATGACAAATACAGCAGTAACGGGAACCAATTGTGGTTGGAGTGTAACCTATACTTATACAGTAAAGGATGCATGTAATAATGCATTAACAGCA
>CAIOYH010000095.1 GCA_903862465.1 uncultured bacterium
TCTGCCATTACCTTCCATAAAAGGGTGCGCAATGTTCATTTCTATATATTTGTTTACGATTTCGTCAAATGTAGTTTCGGGCATAGCTTCTATTTGCTTTAATGTGTCGCCTAAAAAGCGTGATACGGCAAATTGAAAACCTCCTTTTGAAATATTTTTTTGTCTGATTTGCCCCGCAAAATCATACAATCCGCCAAACAAATAAGCGTGTATTTGTTGTAAACCTTTCGTAGTACCAACTTCTATGCTGTGGATAAAAGAACTTTCAAACATGGCATACGCTTTTGTTTTGCTTTTTCCGTCTATGCTTTCATCGCTGAATGTGAACCATTCAATAAATCGATTTGCCTTTTTGCCCGGGAATTCTTTACCTAAAGCAATAATGCCTGTGTAATCCATCATATCGGCTAAATGCTTTTTACCATCCGGTGCATGAAATTTCAACTGGGTAGTGGTACTAACCACTTGACTGTTTTCTTTTTTCAATTTGGCTTTAAGATATTTCCAATAGTTGCGAGTTTTGGAGTAATCATCTTGGTCGGTAAGCAAAGCTACGATATCCAACACACTAAACCACCATTTGGCGTTTTGTTCGTCCCAAACGGCTCGCACTTCGCGATCGTCAAAAAAACGTATGGATATTTTTGTATTACTCATGATTTCTATGTTATCTATGCTGTCACTCTATAATTTTCTGTCCAATTTACAATAATCTTATCTTGTTTTGCTGTTTGCTGTTTTACTTTACAATGAACGCAATTTATCTACTGGGCGATTATTCTTTTATAAATTTCTTTGTCGTTATTCCATTGTCTGTTAGCACTCGAAAGATGTAAATCCCACTTGAAAAGTCTGAAATATCAACGTCTGTTTTAGTGCATTTTATCTTTAATCTTTTTATTATTTGTCCTTCGATGTTTAAAATTTCTATTATAGATTGCTGTGGGCTTTCTATGGTTATGTCGTCGTTTGCAGGATTAGGATAAACAGCAATGATGTTATTACTATTTAGTACTTCTTCTATTCCCACTTCTAACATTGATAATTCGAAAACACCTACACTTGTTCCTGCATAAATTGTATCTCCACTCATGCTTATAGCAAGTGAACCGACACCAACTCCTCCCAACCCTATATTCAGAGTAACCCAGCTGTTTCCATTGTCAGTTGATAGATACACACCATTAAGGTAATTAGTCCCGGCAAAAATACGACTTCCATTTATTGTCAGACATTGGATGACATTGGATGTTAATCCTGTGGCATACCAATTATTTCCATTATTTGGTGACATATAGACGCCATCACCGTTTGTGCCTGCAAAGATATTATTGCCGCTAATTACTAATGAGGATATGCCGGAATTTGGTAGTCCAGTATTTACTTCTGACCAAGTGCTTCCATTATTCATAGATAAGTATACCCCCATACCCGTACCGGCAAAAATATAGCTCCCTTTTATAATTAAAGCATGTACTTGAGTATTTACAGGTATACCTGTATTCACTGCAGTCCAACTGATACCATTATTTGTCGTTAAAAATATTCCATCTCCATCTGTCCCTGCATAAATGTTGCTTCCACTTATTGCTAAAGTTCTAACCATTGTATTTGTTAAACCGGCTTCCGACCAGCTATTTCCATTATCTGTAGATAAAAAAACACCTCCGGAATAACTCCCCGAGGCATATATACCTGTTCCGATAAAAATAGTATTCCCACTTAATGCGATAGCTCTGACATAGTTATTTGTTAACCCTGAATTCATCGCAGTCCAACTATTTCCATTATTTGAAGTTGTAAATACACCTCCCCCCGATGTTCCTCCAAAAAGAATGCTTCCTTTTGTTGCCAGCGATAAGATTGTTTCATTTGATAAAATTTCATTTAAGGTTAATGCAGTCCAGTTATAACAATTATTTGTTGACAAAAAAACACCAAGGTCATAAGTCCCAGCATATATCTTATTCCCGCTAGTAATTAATGCTCTAACACTTGTATTTGTATAACCTATATTACTAACGCTCCAACTACTTTCGCTGATTACTGATGAATATACATTCCCATTATCTGTTCCTACATAAATATAGTTTTCGCTTGTTGCTAATGCATAGACATAAGTATTTGCAGGCAGACCATTATTCATCTCAGTCCAATTATTTCCATTGTTTGTGCTCATATACACACTATGTCCGCCTGCAAACAGTGTGTCCCCACTCATTGCTAATGAATGAATATAAACATCTGGTAAGCTATCGTTTACAGCAATCCAATTACTTCCATTGTTTGAAGAATGAAATACGCCTCCTCCATTGGTTCCTGCATATATATCACTACCATTAGTTGCAAATGAGCTAATATATTGATATGTTAGTCCTGAGTTGATTGCAACCCAACTACCTCCGTTGTTTGATGACATAAATACGCCATCACCAAAAGTTCCTGCAAATATATTGTTCCCGCTCACTATTAATGCTCTTATATCAGTATTTGTTAAGCCATTATTTACCTGAGACCAATTATTCCCATTGTCCGTAGAAAGATATACACCACTACCAAAAGTCCCTGCAAATATATTATTTCCACTTGCTGCTAATGCTCTTATATCAGTGTTTGGTAATCCATTATTTATTTCTGACCAACTACTGCCATTATCTGTAGATAAATACACTCCACAACCACCAACAGTCCCAGCAAAAATATTGCTCCCAATAATAGCAAAACAGTTTGTTTGTCCACAAGCAGGTCCGTTAATTTGATGCCACTGTGCATTTGTTAAACTAACACATGCAACAAATGTGATGAATAAAAAAAGTCTTTTCATAGCTCTTGCTTGTTAAGTTTGTACTCTGCTTTTTATATTTCGACTTGTTAATAACCTTTATATAGCCCAAATTGGGACTATTTCCTCTATATCTATCACACCAAGCCATCCAATTGCCAAGCTTGCCGAAATGATTCAAATATTTTTACAAAGATACAAATATTTACTTACACGAATAAAAGAAAAAATATAATTGAATTAATTCCCCTCGCCTTCCTTTTATTACCTTACTTTTACCGACTATTGTTCTAATACCGCATAAAACAATGAAAAAGAAAAAGAATGTTGCAAAGGCTCTAAATGAACCCAAGGAATCGCTGCCCGGAAAGGAGCTGTGTGCTGATGCGTTGCGTATGTTGGAGCGGCAGGACGATATTGTGAGTATTACCTATTTTAAGCATTTTGCGCAATTCAATTTGATCAATCCTGATGTGAAGTTGATTTACGTGAGTATGAGCGAGATGTATCCATTGCTCAATCACGAGAATTTCGATTATCCGCATCGAAGCAATATCATCGGTTTTAAACATATAATTAAGGTGAAACGCGAATTGGAGGGTTTGTTGGTGAATGTTATGAAGCATGAGAGCCTCAAAGTTGCAAAATGTAATAAAGTTATCTTCAAAATAAAGTATAAAAAGTATTTGAAAACTAATGACATACAGAATTAAAGGCATTTCACGTAATTGCCCCTTTCTATCTAAACCATTAGAACTAATTTTGCTGCAAGAGTTTCAGATTGAAATTCTGACAAATAATAGTAGTAATCATTTCTGTAAAAAGAAAATTAAATACCTTAGAAATTATGGCTTCATCACGTCCTTACAGACCGGTTTTGCATTGTACCGCACAGGAATATATCCTGGTAAACATTTTAGCTAAACGTTTGATTAACGGGCTTTATGCAACGCCCTTAGTTTTTGTAACTCCACCTGTAGCCTCACTTTTGTTTACAGGCGCACAAACCTTATTGAACAATTTGATAGCCGAAGCAAAAGGCAATACTGCTAAAAGAATTGCTCGCGATGCGCAGAGTGTTATTGTTTTTGGTTATATCAACGAATTATTATTGTACGCAACGCCCATTTGTCATGGAGACACTGTATTGATTGAATCTAGCGGGTTTTCATCGAATTATCAACCTGAAAAACTTCCACCTCCGGTTACGGAAGTTACTTCGAAAGTTGTAAAAGGTACGGTAGCCGGTACATATAAAGTTTTCTTGACTAGAAGAAAGATTAAAATGATGATAAACAAATTGCCTAAATCTCATCTAAAAAATGTTTTATACACGGTTCAACTCACCACAACGGTTGACGATGCGGCTTCATGGAAAAATGTGGTGGAAGGTGTGGCTAGCACTAAGCTCATCTTTACAGATGTGGTGGAAGGTGAAAAGAATTGGGTACGGGTTTATGGCGTCAATTCGGCAGGAAAAGGTCAGCCGAACGATCCATTCCCTTTTACGCCTGAGGTGCAATAAGGAGGTTTAAACTTTTTTATAGAAAGACTTTCCAAAGGTATAGCCATTGGAAAGTCTTTCTCATTTTATGTATATTACCAATAGCTTCCTAAGAAGGAAAACATAGCAAAATCAATTTCAATGGTGCATTCTAAGTTGGGAAAGCCCCATCAAGCAAAAAAAAACATAGTACATTCAAAATATTGAATGCTGCATTCGTTTTGAATGTAGGGACATCCATTTTAAATGTATGCACATTGATATTAAATGTAGGTACATTTATGTTGAATGTCAGGACATTCGTTTTAAATGTAGGAAAATTTATCATTGATTCAGGTGCTGTCATTTTAAATGTAGGTACATATTTTTTAAATGGAAGTAAATAAATTATAGATGTAGGGACATTTGTTTTGAATGTAGTAATATTTATGATGAATGGATGTACATTTTTTTTTACTTTAAGATGCTTTGACTTTATCAGACAGCGTAGAGTCTGCTGATAACTATATTAAAAATTGATATATGGAGTAATGAAGATTGTTTTATGGTTGGATTGTTCTATTGTTTCTCTTCTTAGTGTAACGTAGTGTTCTTAGTGGCTTTGTGGTTTTTAACTGTTACACAGATATTCACTGAGCAATAAGAGATACACAGAGGTTAATAAAATCCAAGACCCAAAACCCAAATCCCAAGGCACAAAATAAAATATTTTTCTATAGAAATGTGTTGCGTATGTGTATTATTTCGTATCTTTGTAGGTAATTAATTTATCACTAACCAAAACCACAAACAGATGAAAAAAATTTTCCTTTTAATGTTTATGATGCTAAGCGGCTTGTTGGTAGCAACAGCACAGCTTAATTTGTATCAAACGGACTTCGAGACCTATACGGTAGGTACACGTCTGGCAACACAAGCAGGTGCACCCTGGACCACCTGGTCATTAGCTCCGGGCGGCGCTGAAGACCCCTTCGTGTCGAGCACACAAGCACACAGCGGCACCAAATCGGTGAACGTGTTGAATGCTAACGATTGCGTTTTTCAGTTGAACGACAAAACCACAGGCCGCTACCTGATTGAATGGTATATGTATGTTGAATCGGGCAAGTTGGGTTACTTCAATTTCCTGAGCGATTTTAATGGCTCTAACAGCAAATGGGCGTTGCAGGCGTTTGTGGTTCATGATTCTATTTTGGTGGATGCCAATGGCGCTTCTGCTTACAAAGGCTTGTTTGCAAGCAATACATGGAAAAAAATGCAAGTGATTGTTGACTTGGATGATGATTTTGCTTCGCTGTATGTTGACAATGCTGAAATCATCAGCTATCAATGGAGCAAAGGCGCACAAGGCACCGACAATTCGTTGAAACTTGATGGTATTAATTTTTATGGATGGGACAATAACGCAACGGGCACCTCGGGCTATTATATTGATGATGTGAAAGTGGATAGCGTAGCCGCTCCCACAGCTCCATCAAACCTGACCGCCACGTTGAACGGCGCGAATATTGATGTAGTTTGGACTGCTCCTGTGCCTGCTCCTACTTCTTATAAATTGAGCCGCAATGGCATCGTGGTAAGTTCCGGTACGGGTTTAACCTATACGGATATTGGACCATGGCCCAATACATACATATTTGGTGCAAGAGCGCAATATCCGCTACTTGGATATTCTCATTCGTCGAACACGGCAAGTGTGACGATAGCAGGAGGCGTGACGCGCAATTTGGTGTTGTTCGAAGAATTCACGGGAACATGGTGTCAGTATTGCCCGGGCGCTGCTATGGGTTTGCGCGATATGATAGAAACGAATCATAAAAATGCGGCAGCGATTGCGTATCATAATGGCGACGCCTATACGATTGCATCGGGTACTGACCGCGAAAACTATTATGTTATCACAGGTTTCCCTACCGTTATCGGTGATGGTAATCGTGATGGCGCTTCACGTGTGGATGGTGGCAATGCTACAACAAGTATGTATCCCTCCTATCTGCCCATTTACAACAAACGTATTGTATGTCCTGCATTCGACAATTTGAATGTTACGATAGTACAGACTTCTACTGACAATTATACGGCTACCATCGTGGCACAAGAAACCTTCACAGCTTTCTCTCCTGTTAAGTTGCATGCTGTGTTGACTGAATCGAATATAGCTGCTACATGGGGCAACCAAACCGAATGTGATTTTGTGGAACGCGCTATGTATCCCAATTCAGGTGGCACTTCTGTGAACTTCGGAACGTCAAATCCTCAAACCTTCAATATCAATTTCTCTACAGCGGGATATGTGAAAAACAATTGCGAATTTGTTGTGTTTATTCAGGATGATGTTTCGCGCGAAGTGACGCAAGTGGCAAAAGTTGATTTGTCGAGTGTGATTGGCGTGGAAGAACTTTCGGGCAACAAAATCAGCATCTATCCCAACCCTGCAAGCGAATATTTCATGGCAATGACCGATGGCAAAGGTTTGATAGAGATTTTTGACATGACGGGTAAATTGGTTTCGAAGTCTAACATTACCAAAACAACCCAAGTGGTTGACATCCGCAACTTGCAAAAAGGTTTGTATTTTGTAAAGATTACGAACGAAAACAATGCGTTCACGCAGAAGTTGGTTGTAGAATAGTATTACTAATAAAATCTAATTTGAAAAGCTCATTCATCGCAAGGTGAATGGGCTTTTTTATTATCCCTGTTTGTCTGTATCTTAGGAAGACGTCTTCCTTCCATTTCCCTGTTTCTATCGGCGAAACTCGCCAATTTGTCGGCAAATTATTTTAAAGGATATCTAGTCCACTTCATCGTTTTGTTTTCGGCATACATATAATACATTTTTTTTAGGTTGATTTCTGTTGCACCTTTGTATCAAATTTAAAAAACCAAGCACCATGAAAACAAGTAAAAAAATTCTCGCCTTTGTTGCAATGTTTGTATTGCTATCAACTCTATCGTTTGCAACAACAAAAAAAGACACTATGATGAATCTTCCGCAATCCATCCACCAAGCTGTTGCCTATCCCGAATCGGCAAAGTCAGCAGGCATCGAAGGCTTTGTGTTGGTTCAATACCACGTAACACAACCGGGCACCATCAAGATAGATGCCATCAACGGTAGTAGCTCACTACTCATGAATTATGTTGTAAACAAACTTAACGGTTTGTATGTACCCATAGCCGAGCGTAAAAATCATTACGCCAAGTTTGTGTTCAAACTCTATTAATCGAAATCATTAAAAAGAAAAACAATCCATCTAATTATTAATCAATAAATTTTTAAAACTATGAAAACAACAAAAATGATGAAATCAATTGCAGCATTTGTAATTTTTATGTTTGCAGTGCATGTAATTTATGCAGCAGTTCACGATCCAAAGGAAGCCAATGAACTGAGAATAACAATGAAGAAATATGTTCCTTATCCTGAGTTTGCAAAGGAAAGCTATCAAACAGGATTTGTGGTTATTGCTTTCAATGTGGACAATCAAGGCAAAATTGTTGTAAAAGCCATCAATGGCAGCACGCCGAAGTTCAAGGAATATGTGGAAGAAAAACTGAAAGATGTGGTATTGGAAAATCCTCAAGCCTATCAGGACAAAACCCAATATTATCGCTTCGACTTTCAGTTGGTGAACGATTATTAAGATGTTTTTTTTCGGGTTATCAAACAAAAAAGGCTCCTGAGTTTTCAGGAGTCTTTTTTTCATTGCATTTCTTTCAGGACAAATGCTTTGATAAACTCAAATGCCGCATGTAGGTTCTGCACAGCTTGTGGTGTCAAGTCTTCCACAAAATCGAACTCATAGGCTTTCACATGTAGCACATAAGTTCTAGGGTTTTTGTTGTATAATTTCCTGCATAAATCGAGTACATACGCCGTAGAAACAGCATGCATGGTAAATTCAATGGTTGCATTATCAGGCAAAACCTCTTCGAGTTTATAGGATTCAATATCTGCTACAGAAGCATCCACAAATATAACGGAGTCATAATCGGCAATCAAAACAGAATCTTCTACATTCAATTGATAATTGCTGTCGGTGAAAACATTTTGAATATGTTCTTTGGCTATCCATGCATCCACCAATTCCACAAAGCGTGCCCCAATGCCATCATCTTGCCTGCCGGGATTTCCGTAACCGTAAATTAAAGTTTTGCTCATAGTAATTCATTAAAAAAAAGTCCGCTAAAAGCTAGCGGACTTTTCTATTTTACATTCATTAAATTAGGATTTGTAATGATCCATTTCGACGCCATTCGCATCATACAATTTAATATCTAGCGGCATCTTGCCCAAAGCATGCGTAGCACAGCTCAAACAGGGATCATAAGCCCTGATGGCTATTTCTACAGCATTTTTCATAGGTTCGGTTATCACAGGCTGACCATTCATCATGTTCTTTGCAACAAAATTAACGGATTGATTCATGGGTTCGTTGTTGTTGGTGGTCGAAACAATAAGGTTCGCCATTTCAATAGCATCATTATCATCAATTCTGTAATGATGAAACAAAGTTCCGCGCGGTGCTTCAATCAAACCAACGCCTTCTTTTCCTTTTTTACCTTTAACTACAAGATCGTCTTTTTGCAAATCCGGATCGAGCAATAGTTCTTTCAACACTTCACCTGAGTGCAACAATTCAATTAATCGTGCCCAATGGGTATGCAAACAGTAATTGTTGGGTTTGCCGTTAGTATGTGCTTTGTAAATCTCGAATTCTTTCTGCGCTTTTGGAGAAGGAATAAAATCGGCAGTATTTAAACGAGCTAAAGGACCCACGCGATACCAACCTTTTTCTTTGCCGATATGTGTCAAGTAAGGGAATTTCATATAGCTCCAATTCTTTACTTCTTCTTCGATGTAGTTATAGTAGTCTTGATAGTCAACATCGTCGAGGATTTTATTACCATTGGCATCCACAGCACGCAACACACCATGATACAAATCCAAAGCACCATCTTTGCGAACAAGACTAAGATGATTGGAAGGGAAATACGCAAAACCATCGACAAAATCGCGGTTCTTCATGTAATATCCTTTAAAGAATTGCAATGCACCGTCTGCCCAATCTATCATTTTATCAATATTCATGGGGTCAGCACCTTTCAAAAAGATGTCGCGTTCTTCAATCGTTAGGTTTTTGTTTATCCCTCCGGGGATGGCTCCCGTTCCGTGAATCTTTTTGCCGGCAGTGTGTTCAATAATCTCTTGACCAAACTTACGCATCAATACGCCTTGAGTAGCCAATTCGGGGAAATTAATGGCAACGCCTATCACATTCCGAATTGCAGGATCAGCATCATAACCCAAAAGGAAATCAGGAGATGCAAGATGAAAAAAATGTAAAGCATGGGATTGAAACATTTGTCCGTAATGCATCAAACGTCTCATCTTTTCGCCCGTGGCAGTCAATCCATGACCGGTTCCGGCACCAACAATTACGTCCAATGCCTTTGCA
This sequence comes from uncultured bacterium, assembly GCA_903862465.1. Classification (GTDB taxonomy): domain Bacteria; phylum Bacteroidota; class Bacteroidia; order Bacteroidales; family CAIWKO01; genus CAIWKO01. Next base: position 9,749 of record CAIOYH010000095.1, read on the forward strand.
GCAGCCAAATGATGGCTTACGGGACATATACCACATAAACGTTGCACCAATACAGGAGCTTCCCAATACGGACGACCTTGAACAAAACGTTCAAATCCGCGAAATTCTACAATATGGAGTCGCGTCTGAGCCACATTCATATTATCATCGAGATGTATGGTTACTTTTCCGTGACCTTCCACTCGAGTTACAGGTTCTATAGTTACTTTTTTCATTATTAATATTTTTTTCGTTATAATTGCTTTTTACTTCGTGTCACTTAGGGGGCATTTGCTGCGCGTCATTTTGCTTCGCGTCATTTACTTCGTGTCATTTACTTCGTGTCATTTATGGTCATTTATTATTATTGATGGTCATTGGTGGTTGGTTTTGGACCGATGGAATTGATATAGTTGTTTAATTTTATACCGATAATGTTGATTTGATTCATGAACATAGTATAATCATTTTCGTTAATCAACTTGCGATTGAATGCCTTCACTAGCCAAGTTTTTGTTTCATATAACGAGCCTCTTGAATAATATCCAAAATGTTTTGCCTCGTTAAAATGATACCTTCCATATCCTTCGCTTAAATTTGCTGCTATAGAATCAGAAGCTCGAACCAATTGTTTCCCAATGGTGTCTTTTGAAAAATAATCCCAAAGGATTACTATCTCCCAAATTTTATCACCAAGTTCCATTGATAACTGATAAACTTGCAATTCATCTAACTTCATATAAATTTAAAACTACAGATTATAAATGACTATTAATTACTTTAAAACTAATGACCTCTTCAATGACTATTAATGACTACTAATGACTTTCTTTAATGACCTCCTCAATGACAATTAATGACCTCTTCAATGACTACTAATGACTTCTTCAATGACCATTAATGACCTTTTCTAATGACCATTAATGACCATAAAAGGTTTAATCAAATTTTACTAGTTCATAAGGGATATTTAACTCATCACCCGTTACCAAGGCAACAACAGCAGCCCAAATGAGGTCAGCTTTTGGTGGACAGCCGGGTAAGTAGTAATCAATTTTCACGATTTCATGACATGGATATACTTTATCTAAAATCATGGGGAGTTCTTCATCATTTGGCAAAATTCTTTCGGTGTTTCTGCCAACCGTTGGACCTTTCAAGTATGCTTCTTCAATACATTCTTTAACGTCAATGCCATTACGTAAGGCAGGTAATCCACCCATAATGGCACATTCGCCTAAAGAAATCAGAATCTTGCAATGTTTGCGGAATTCTTTCAACACGTGGATGTTTTCACTGTTGCAACAACCGCCTTCAATGATGCCAATATCACATTCTTTGGTGAATGTTTTTATATCGTCAATAGGCGATTTATTAAATTCAACTAAATCTATAAGCTGAAGTATTCTAGCGTCAATATCAAGAATTGCCATGTGACATCCGAAACACCCTGCTAGAGAAGTTGTAGCTATAATTGGTTTACTCATATTATGTATCCTCCTATATTATTGATGATTATTTTCAATATCTGAACCTATTGGCATGGTGTCATATTTCCTTTGTCCGATAGGTGTCACGAAACCAATTTCTTTTTTCAGGATACATCCAACAGGACAAATATCCATAGCTTGTTGAGCCATCTCATCGGTCATGGTTGCTGCAAGTTTCTTGTCAATATTGATTTCGAGTGTGGTCCCTCTGCCTTTAAATGCAAAGATACTGCGTCCTTCTTCATCTTTAATGACACGCACACAACGTTTGCAAAAGATGCAACGATTGCGTTCCAAAAAGATTTTTGGTGTAGTAGCATCAATTTCTCTGCGTTCGAAAGCATACGGGAAACGTGGTACCATCATTTGGTATTTGTATCCCAATGCCTGCAAATCGCAGTTTCCGCTCTTTTCGCAAGCAGGGCAAAAGTGATTGCCTTCCACAAAAAGCATTTCAACGATAGCCTTACGGATATCGAGAAATTCGGGGGTATTGTTTTCAACAGCCATGCCTTCCTCAGCGGGAGTGGTACAGGCAGCCATGTTACGACCATTGACTTTGACGGTACACATTCTGCATGAACCGGCAGGAATCAAATCGCGCATGTGACAAAGTACAGGGATATACACCCCATTGTCGGCAGCAGCATCAACCAACAGTTGACCTTTGGTGCCTTGACATTCTTTGCCGTCTATCGTGAATTTTATTGTTTCACTCATATTATAATTCCTTATCTTTAGTTTATATTTACTTTAGCTAATTCGTGAACCTCCGAACTTCTACCCACAACTTCGCAAGAGGCTTTGACTGATTTCTCCATATCGAAATCGCTTTGATAATCCACATCTTTTACGCGTGCATCATACAATTCGGGGAAGTTCTTGATGGTAGTGGAAATGGGGTTCGATGATGTTTGACCTAAACCACAACGGGTCGTTTTGCGTAGTATTTCGCTCCATGCTTGCATGTTTTCTACATCTTTTTTGATAGCATGTCCGGCAACAACTTTCTCGATGGCATTGCGCAGTATCATATTAAATGAACGACAGGTGACGCATGAACCGCAAGATTCATCTGCAAAGAACTCCATAAAATTCAAAACCACATCTTTCAATATGTCGCGTTGTTGACCTATCACTATCATAGAACCGCCTGTTGGCAAATCTTCGAGGGCAATCTTACGATGAAACTGATTTGGTGGTAAGCATATACCTGAAGGACCTGCTACCTGAACAGCTTGAACATTTTCTGCACCGACCATTTCTAACATGGCGTTGATGCTCATCCCCCACTCTATTTCATAAACTCCGGGGAATTTGCAGTCGCCTGAAATGCTCAATAGTTTTGTTCCTGCCGATTCTGAGGTGCCTAAAGTGTTATACCAAGCCGCACCTTTTTCGATGATGCGCGTGGCAGAACAGAATGTTTCAACATTGTTGACCACTGTAGGTTTGCCTTTGTATCCTTTTTGAACAGGGAAAGGCGGACGGTTGCGAGGTTCGCCACGTTTGCCTTCTGCTGATTCTATTAAGGCTGACTCTTCTCCACAGACATAAGCACCTGCACCCATCTGTATGCGAATATCGAAATTATAGCCTCTGCCAAGGATATTATTCCCTAAGAAATTCTTGATACGCATATCTTTCAATACATTTTCAAGATAAGCTTTCATATAGGTATATTCATGTCGGAGATATAAGATACCTTCAGCAGCACCAATGGCAAATCCACCTATCGTCATACCTTCGAAAAGCATATAAGCGCGTTCTGTTAAAAGCACACGGTCTTTGAATGTGCCGGGTTCGCCTTCATCAGCATTACATATAATATAATGTACACCCGATTCTCTTGAGCAGAAATCCCATTTCATCCCGGTAGGAAAGCCTGCGCCTCCACGTCCGCGTAAATTAGATTCTTTCATCTCTTTAATGACGGATTTGGCATCCGAGGTCAGTGCTTTGGCTATACCTATACCTAATGTATAGTCTGACAAAACCACAGCGCCCGTTTTGCGGATGTTGTTATGCACCATTGATTTCATCAAAGGATTCGCATTGTTGCCGTCGCCATAATGGGCAATCATATCCTGAACAGGTATCCCGACTTTCATGCCGGCAACGATGTCGCGAACTTTTTGACGGTTCAATTCGTTGAAAACAATACCATTGATTAATGCGGCAGGTTCTTGATCGTTCATACCAATGCAGGCTGTGTAATACAAACCGATTTTACCATCAGCAGTTGTGTTGCCAAATTTCACACCCGTTTGTTTTTCGAATTCATCCACCACATCTTTCATACCCATCATGCACGAAACAACGCTGTTGTTCATGTAAACAGCATATTTTCCTACGGCAGTGGTGGAGAAAAAGTGGTAGAAGGAGAGCGTTTGCACTACATCAACTTCGGAAATACGAAGCATTGTAGCCAAAAGAGAAACCGCTTCGGCGGATACATGCCCGAAGGTTGATTGCACATTCAGGAGAATGTCCATCAAACGAGACGCATCGCTGCCATGGGCTTCGACAATACTAATTATTTTTTCTTTCATAGACTTGTGTTATTTATATTTGTCAATAGAATTATAGATAAATGTCATTAAAGTTTGACGCGGCAAAATTAAAACGTTTTTTCGAATAAAAAAGCTTTTACGAAAAATATTTTATATATTTATTTTTCAGGCTTGCATATCAACAACTTATAGACACAAATTGTTTAAAATATTTTTCTTTACAAATATACTGCCAAAGTAGGGCTATTGATATTATTTATTTTTATGTTGAGATTTTTTAGGCTATTAGACCTTTACCTTGCTACACATTGGGATAAAAAAATGCTGAATAGATCTATGTTTTTACTCTGAGCACGTACGTTTCCCGAGGATTTACGCTCAAAGGAAAAACCACTTAAGCACAAAGGATCTTAAATACAAAGGCACAAAGACACTATGGCACCAAGAAGAAAGATTAATTTCAAATTTGGTATTTGGAATCTAGAGCTTGGAGCTTGGCATTTGGGGTATCTTGAGGGATAATGACTTTTTTATTGTATTTTATCCTCCTCAGGTTTCTGTATGGTGAAATAAGAAAATATGCAGGTTGATTGCAGGTTGATTTCTCGGCTAAGGCGATGTTTTATTTCGGTGGCAACATAGGGTTGAATTATCTCAGCCTTTTCATAATAGTCAATCAAAGAGGCTGCAGAGGCAATGCCTAAATGGAACTTTATGCCCACATCGGGTGGCGTTTGGTTTCGATAATGAATCAAATACAAACTTTCATCTATGGTTTTCTGCACGGGTTCAAGGTTTGCCACAATTTTTTCTCTACATAAGGTCATAATTTCATCATGATTGTCGGCAATGAACGGTATCTTGAACAATTGATTTGTCAGTTCATCCAAGTGCACGGTAAATTCCTGCATCGGTTTTTTCAACCCCTGCTGAGTATATTTTATTTGATTGAACTTGATGGCGGGCATCCATGGAAATTTCCACATCGGAATCTTTATAAAGTCGAAAGAAGTATCTGCAACTGAGCCTAGTTCAAGATAGGGTAGAAGCTCCTCAACAATACTATGGTAGCACATTAGTACCCGATGTTGTAAAATAACATTGGTCACTGTATAAATATATTTGTTTTCTTCATCTGCTGCATACTCCCCGAGTGAATGATGTAGCGACCAACATTTTTCCTTTTCAAAAGGCAACAGTTCCATTAATTGCATGAACTCTAATCGCCCTGTAGTAGCCTTTTTTAATGTTTCTCGAAATTTATTTTTTAGCGCCCTGTGTCTTCCAATTAATACCAAGGAATCTTTATCTTTTGGTTTGCTTCGAATCAACTTTTGCATGTCTATCTCATCTTGAATAGCTTGATCCATCATAGCTACATGTTCAGGCGTTTTTCTAAAATGATGCTTCAATAAGGCAAGAACTTCTAAATCGCGTAACGTATCTATATTTAAGAAAATTTTAATTTCATGCGCTATGGGATTTATCATAATAAAAAGCTCTGCAAGAAGGGTGGATGGCAACACTCGCGCCTCTTCGTTCCAACCATCAATGCGTGATGGTAATTTATTGAAGTTTCCGATAATCATTTCCGTAAAGTATTAGTATAGCTATTTTCAAATCTATTATTTATAAGATATAACGTCATTCTGCTTATCTTTAGTCTTTTATTTTCGCTCCTTATCAGCTTGCTCAATGGTGCAATACGAAAATATACAGCTTGATTGCAAGTTGATTTCTTTGCCAAGGCGGTCTTTTATTTCGGAAGCAATATAAGGCTCAACAATTTCCAATCGTTCAAAATAATGAATCAGATTTTCGGCTGAGGTGATGCCCAAATTAAATGTCATACCTGAATCTTTTTCCGTTTTATTTCGTTGTTGGCTACAATATAGACTGTCGTTTATGGCTTGTTGCATGGGTTGCTGAAAGGGCATAATCTTTTGCTTAAATAGGTGCAGTATTTTTTCGCAATTATCAGCAGTAAAGGACAATTCGGACATTGCTTTAACACATTCGTTGAATTGCGTATGAAACGCAAGCAATGGTTTTTTCAAATCCTCACGGGTATATTTCAGTTGAAAAAACTCCATATCTGTCATCATCGGAAACTTCCATAATGGTATCTTTATGAAATCGGAAGTTAGTGCATTTGTTGCAGCGAATTCGGTGTAGGTAAACTCCTGTTCAACCTGAAAATCAAAGGCAAAAATATACTCCTTTTCTTTTATTATAGTTGTCAGCTTTTGAATATAAGGGTTTTCATTGTTATCATTTGAATCATACTGAGGAACCTCTAGTTGCCAAAACTCTTCTTTACTGAAATCAGCTAACTCAGTTATTTTTAGCTCCTTTAATCTTTTTATGTTGTACTCATGATAGGCTTTTCGATACTCAACAACCATTGTACGATGAATATTTATCAAAACTAATTCCTGTTTATTTTTAATTTTCTTCAATTTGAGCTGCTTTGTTATCTTATGAAGCTCTTGAACCTCTTTGATATGTTTAATAGCATCTTCATTTCCGGTAGCAGCATGTAAAGAAGCTCTTAGCATCCATTCATCACTCCTTTCTTCTAGCTCAATATTTCCTAAAAACTCATACGATATCAAAGAAGCCATTTCCAAACGCTCTGCTAACATGGTATTTGGAAATACACTAAGTGCCTCGTTGAATATATCTATACGGGATGGATCTTTATTTAAGTTGACGATTTTCATTGTGCAACATTTATAATTTATACTATATGAATCTATTTATTGATAACTAAAAAAACAAAGGTAAATTCTTTTTTTTAAACATAAATGCATTTATTAAAAAAAAATGTTGCGTATTATTTTTTTTACTAATTTTGTGCTTCGATTGATTCGGTAGCGTTTTTTTCTGCCAATGTCAATTTTTAGTGTTGAAATCTTACATCTTAAACTAGCAAATTATGCCAAAAGAACTAAACATTACAGGAATCACCGTACTTAAACTGAATCGTAAATCGAAAGTTTCGACTTTGATTGAGGCTGCTCTTGCTCAGAATGCATCTAGTGTTCCTGAGCTAGTTGGCATCACGCACGACGATGCCGCCATGCACGGCTTTGGAACTACCCTTCAATCTGTCTATATCGACTACAAGTCGAGCCCTCCCACTGCCACCAAAGAAGATGTTGACATTGCCAAAAGCAATCTCGTTGAGGCACACGGTGAAAACGCAAACGACATTCAAAGCATTGCCCGCAGAGAAGCGAAACTAGCAGGAAGTGTGTATATTGGAATCAATATAGTGCAAAAAGCGGGCTATAAGCTTAAAAGCCCGAAAAGCGCTATGAATAAAAGTTTCAGTGCAAAGTCTGATGGACCTGGCTCGATCTTAATTAGAACCAAAGCGATAGGTCCACGAGCGGTTTATATTCGAGAATATGGCAAAACTATTGCAAAAAACATTGTGCCTCATCCTGATGACATTGAGGATTGGATAGTCAGCACCGAAAATGATGTTCGTCTTGAAGGGGTGGATAGCATGGCTTGCTATGCGATTCGGGAAGCATGCATACAGCCAATTCCCCGAAAACCTATGAGCAAACCTACCACCAATGTAGAAGAAAAGGCAACTTCCCCCAAAATCTCGAGTGGGCATCGCCGTACTTTTCTTCATCAAAGCATTTCCAATTACAAATTTGGTAATTGGATTTGGGTGATTACTCAATAGAAACAAGCATATCTCATTCGTATCCTATTGTATCTTCTCGCTCATAGCAAGCCATTAATCCTCCAAAGTAGGTATTGACTTTTCGCTACCTAGCAATGCATTTCCTATAGTAGGACTTGCGTTGTCTTTGTCATAGCTTGCAATATCTTTATAATGATGTCACTTCCATAGCTATTATGTTTTTTTTACAAGATATAGATATGCCTTATCTTTATGATGATATGTCTTCCCTAGCTATATTGTTTTCTTTATTAGATAAAGTGATGCCTTATCTTTATGATGATATCCATTCTCTAGCTATATTGTTTTCTTTACAAGATAAAGTGATGCCTTTACTTTATGATGATTTGCATTATCTTTATAACTATATGCGTTCTCTAGCTAATTACTTTCCTTTACAAGATAAAGATATTCCTTTTCTTTATGAAGATTTTCGTTGTCTTTATAATGATATGCCTTGTCCTTATAATGATTTGTTTTGTCTCGATAATGTCATGCGTTATCCTGATTATGTTGCACTTTGTCTTTATAATAGTATGTGTTGCCATTGTAATGTTACGCTTTGCCCTTGTAATAGTTTGTCTTGACATTATAAGGAAATGCGTTGACATGATTAGGATTTGTGTTGTTATTATAATGTAATGCGTTGTCATTATAATGATTTGTTTTGCCATGATAAGGAAATGCGTTATCTTGTTTTGGAATTGCGTTGTCTTAACATTAGGATGCATTTCCATGATAATAACTTGCCAATCTTTTCGATGGATATGGATTATGTTTATAAGGATTTTCATAAGCTTAGTCTCTGATAACATTATTGATATAATGAAAAGGCGTTACATGTTATGGAGAATTATTCGTCCTATTGATGAATCTTCATAGCATCTTTGCTCCTACCCTACTATGCTATGCCTATCGGAGTAAGACCTTAATTCAATTTATATCGAACTAAGGTCTTGCATATCCACACAAATGTTATCTAGTGCAATTAGCAATTAAAGCATCCCATCCGTCGAGAGGAGCTATCCCGCAATCATTCGATGGGTATTGCAGACATGTTATCCAATAGCATCATTATCTGCATAAAATTAAATAACGAAAATAATTTTATGATTCGTAAATGATTTATTTTCTATCTTTGCTAAAAATATTGCACACCTATTGTAACGCTATTTTTGATGGAACAAAGGGCAGCTTGCTACCGTAAAATAGCTAACAATATTTGTAGTAAGAAGCAATAATAAACAATCGGAGCCGTGAGCCGATGATGACTCCAAAATCCAAAGATGAAATGAACTATATCGTATTGAAAAGAATTATCACATATTTGAACAGGATGAAAAAGCTGTCCTATTTTCTCATCATCGCCTTGATCACGGGATGTTCGGGGCAGAATGCTGTTGTGCTTCACCGTTATGCTTCGGTGTATGATTCTATTTTCAAACTAAACCCTGCCTACTTGGGCTATGGTTTCGATTTCCCTGTCGGAAAGCCCGATGCCAAGGGATATTACGATGCACAAGGCTTCGGTCAGAACACCCATTTGGGCAACGATTGGAACTCCAACAGCGGCGGAAACACCGATTTGGGCGATCCCGTTTACAGCATTGGAGATGGTTATGTGACCTGTGCGCAAGACTTTGGTGGGGGTTGGGGCAATGTGGTGCGTATGGTTCATTGCCTTGATACCTTGAAGCAGGTGTATGTGGAGTCGCTTTATGCCCATTTGCAAGTGATACAGGTCAAAAAAGGGCAATTAATCAAAAAAGGCACCCAAATAGGCACCATCGGAAACTGCAACGGACATTATTATGCCCATCTTCATTTCGAAATCAGACGATTGGTTGATATGGATTTAGGAGGCGGATATGCGGCTGACACCACAGGATTTTACGACCCTACCGCTTTTATAAAGAAACACCGCCCAAGGAAATAGGAGATGCACGTTCGGATTGGGCTGTGCCTAAACCAAACAACAATATAACCATCCAACAATAAAACAATCCCCTCCCATCAACAAATCACAAAAATTTCCCCATCGAATCAACTTTTTTAGTAATTTTGCATCAAATTTAATGCTACAGTATCAATTATTAGTAAATGGAAAATATGGACGAAATCGAATCAAATCAAAATGAGGCAACGGGGATTCATGTTGAGAATATCGTGAATTATTGGATTGAAATGTCTGAGAACGATTATGGCTCTATGATAGATTTCTATAATATCAAACGTTATAATTGGTCATTGTTTATTGGTCATTTGGTAATTGAAAAACTGATTAAAGCGGTTTATGTGAAGACACATCACAAACATCCGCCATTTATTCATGATTTGTTGAAACTGATTACAAGATGTAATGTGCAAATCACCAACGAGCAGATGGATATTCTTGATACTATAACTACCTTTAATATAAATGTGCGTTATGATGATTACAAGTTAGCATTCTATAAGCAATGCACACCTGAATATACCGAGAAATGGATTAATAATATAAAAACAATTAGACAATGGATACAAAACACGCTGTTGAAATAGTAAATAAATACGTTTCATTTTTAGTGAATGAGCAAAAGCTAAATTTATATCAGGTTTTTTTGTTCGGTTCTTATGCCAAAAACAACTCAAGCAATGAAAGTGATATTGATGTTGCCATCGTGTTCCAAAATTTACCCGACCGTTTGGACATGCAATTAAAACTGATGAAATGGAGACGCAACTTTGATTTATCCATCGAACCACATCCTTTTGATAAATTGGAATTCAACAGAAACAATCCTTTTGCAAATGAAATTATTACTACAGGGTTGAATTTGACATTAGAAAAGTATGCGTAATATGTAACTTCATACTTAGTTGCATTCCTTTTTAATAATAGAAATTGATAAAGCAGAAATTAAATCAATGATAATGTTTTTAATCTTCTTTCTTCTTTTAATTCCTTTGATATTTCAATTTGTTGTTGGCAACAAAGCTATACATGGTTACACTTCATTAAAGTTTTGGCAAGCATGTATAATCTCCATAATTGGACAAATACTAATGATTATTTCCAGTTTTTTCTTAATGCTTAATGAAATAAGTAAATCTGGACTTAGAGATGGGATGCCTGCTTTAGGAGTTTTCGTAATAGGTACACTAATCGGAATACTAATTTTGGTAGTTATTGCCATACAACTCTACACAAAATTGTATGATACATAAACAATGAAGAATTCAATCATTTGGCACAGCATTCAACTTACATCGCCTCTTCATTTCAGACTCTGCCCAAATCAATCAACAATAGAACAATCCAACAATTCAACAATCTAACAATCCAACCATCTACCCAATGACCACAAATGACCATTAATGACCACAAATGACTATCTCCCCAACCATTCCTTAAAATCGTTCACCCTTTCGCGGCTCACTATGGCGTTGTCGTCGTGGAGAAAAGCCGCCGATATTTTCAGTCGTCCGTTGAAATAGGCAGAAGATTTCTCTATCGCATTGATGCGGATAATCACCTTGCGGTTGATTCTAAAAAACTCCGCAGGGTCGAGGATGCCTTCCAATTGGTCGAGGGTGAAATCCACAGGATATAGATGGTTTTTGTCGGTTGCCACAATCACGATGCCATCTTCAAAAATAAAATGGGCAATAGCGTCGGTCTTTATCGAAACGATGTTGTCGCCTATCTTAATCATAAAACGGCTTTTATATTGTTTGTTCATGGTGCGATACGCTTGCGTGATGTTATCAAGCATGATGGCATAATCGCTTTTATTCAGCTTGTTGAACTTCTCGAGCGCCTGACGAAGCTCTTCCAATCCGATGGGTTTCAGCAGATAGTCAATGCTATTGAGTTTGAAAGCGCGCAGGGCATATTCATCAAAAGCGGTGGTGAAGATGATGGGCGTATCCATGGCAATGGCATTAAAAATCTCGAAACTCAAGCCATCTGCCAAATGTATATCCACAAAAAGCAAGTCGGCAGTGACACCATGTTCAAAGGCATGAATACTCTGTTTGACGCTATCAAAAGTGCCTACCACCTCTATCGTGGCATCTATCTTTCGCAGCAGATTGCCCAAATGCTCTGCCGAAAGCCGTTCGTCTTCTATAATAATAGTTTTCATTTGGAGGATAATAAAGGGATTTTCACGGTGAAGCTTTGTTCCGTTTGTATAATTTCCACGCCTTGTTCGGTGAAGAATTTATAACGGGCTTTGATGTTTTGCAATCCTGTTTGCGAACTTGGTTCGTGTTGCGGACGCAGTTGGAGGTTATTCGCCACGATGATAGAATTCCCTGCTGATGTGATGCTGATAGTCAGCGGAAAATCCGAAGAAGCTTCATTGTGTTTGATGGCATTCTCTATCAAAATCTGCAACGCCATCGGGGGTATAAAAGCATAGAGGTCTTCCTTTTTGATGTCGGTGAGGATATTGAGATTTTGCTCAAAACGTATCTTCAACAGAAAGATATACGACTGAATAAACACCAATTCCTTCTCCACACTCACCAACTCGTGGTTCTGATTGTCCAACAAATAGCGATACACCTTCGACAGTTGGTTGATGAATTCCACCGACTTATCCTGATCTTTATACACCAAGGAACTCAACACACTCAAATTGTTGAACAAGAAATGCGGATTGATTTGGTTCTTCAGGTTTTGAAGCTGCGCTTGCAGGCTTTCTGTTCTATATTTCTCAATCTCCACCAAAGAGTTTTTCCAATGACGAAAAAATTGCGTACTGATTTCGATGCTCAACAGCAATATAGACATCACCACCAAACATCCTAGGACTATCATGGTGATTTTCATAAAATCATGACCTTCGAAGGGCAGATTATTTGATAAGATATTGAACAAGAAAGAGCCGATGAAGATAACCGTAGCGCTATAGCCGACACTCAAAAGCAGATGAATGGTGATGCGTCGCAAGGGTCTCGTTATCCACGGAAACTTCGTGTTGAGCCATTGATCAATGCGCAGATTCCCTTCCCACACCATGATGCTGATGAAGATAGACACCATGAAATCATAAAAATGAAGAATCTTGCCTGCTTTGCCGGGCACCACCAAATTGAGGGTAAGGGTGATCACTACCCCCAAAAGTATCATATACAGAAATCTGAATTTGTTGCGGCGCATGTTGTGGCTTATTCTTTAAAATGCTGTGGAGATTTTAACGCAGTTCTTTGCCAAATGTTTCTATTTTGGCAAGCCAATTTTTCCGAAACTCTTCTGTGGATTTCTTGATTGGTCCAACGTATGTAACTTTCACAGGTTTCACCCCACAAAACTCCAAAGTGGATTTCTTCAGTTGATTCACACTAGGTTTGCCATACATATTGCGATACATCCATCCGGGGAAGTCCAAGGTAGTGATAATGTGAGCCGATTTGCCTGCCAAGAGTTTGTCCCACCACACAGAGTTTTCGCGATATTGAAACGCCATGCCCGGCAGAAACAAACGGTCAATAAATCCCTTGGTGATAGCGGGCAATCCACCCCACCACACGGGATGAACCCATACTAGATGGTTTGCCCATTGAATTTTCTCCCATGCTTCGAGCAAATCCGCTTCCAAATCTGTACGTTTATTATAACCCGATGTCAGATTCGGATTGAATTTCAAATCGCGTATCACGATTTCTTTTACTTCACAGCCTGCTTGTTTCGCACCTGTTTTGTAAGCTTCCGCTATGCCGAAGTTGAAACTACCTGCATTGGGATGTCCATTGATGATAAGAATGTTTTTCATGTTTTATTTTATTATGAATGATTAAAAAAGAGGGTTTATCCTTATAATGATTATATGGAATTAGAATTGAATTTTATAAATAAAGTTAGGATAGAAACCTATCTGATACAAGGTGTTTATTTTTTGTGTTGATGGATTATACTGTTGTGAGAAGATATTTTTATGCGCCGTTACGTTTTGTACATCGAAACACAAAGATTGCGACAATCTTCTTTTCTTACTGTTGTAAGTGAATCCGGCTTTTACGTCCAAACGATAGAAGTCAGGATAACGTTCTGTGAAGGCAAAATCATTTCCTTTATACACTTCCTGACGGGCTGCTTTCGAAGCATCTATATCAATGGGGGTATAATATCTGCCACCTGCATGTACAAATTTCATGTCAATGGTGAATGCATTACGTTTGGCTTTGCCCACTTTAAACTCTTTTCCTGCAAGAATATTATAAACAAAATGTCCGTTGAATGCCGTATTGCGCACTTTGCCATCTTGTCCTTTATAGTTAGATTCATACAGCGAACCCGTTACCAACACATAGTAACCTCTTGAGAAGAATTTCTCTATTGTAAGTTCCAAACCATAATTGGTTCCTGTGCCTTTGTTCACCAAATTACCTTCTTCCGTTGGAGCATAAGAAGCACCTTCGTTCAACATCGAGAAGCTGTTGGGCATCTGCGAAATGGGCACATCATACATCATTTGATAATACAATTCTGTTTTGATGCGCCAATCTTTGAATGGCAACACCTCATAAGAAGCCACAAAGTGCATGCTGTTGGTGAAACCTAACTTGCGATTCGATTCATTGTAGGTGCTATCAGCATTTTGATATCTATAGAAATAAACAGATAGCGGCTGCATCTGACTGTGCATACCAAAACCGATACCAATGGAGTGTTTTGGATGTATTTGATATTTCAAACCGATGCGTGGTTCCACTGATGTGGCATTGTTGAGCGTGAGGAATTGGCTACGCAAACCTGCATTCATGGTAAACTTCTCAGAGATACGATATTTTGTTGCCACGTAAGCAGCAACCAAAGAAGTGTTGCCTTTGAAATCCCAAATATTGTTCCAAACAGGGGTATATTCTCTATCTTTCAACATAAGATTTAGCTGCAGCACATCACATTGAACACCCACTTTCATGGCAAAATGAGCATTCGCTTTATAATCTATAAAGGTATTGATGCCATAGCGTATCTCTACATCTTTTGCATCGCGCACTCTCAAAGGCTCCGTTGAAGGTGCGATGGTGTCCAAAGCATAACCATTTTCGGAATAGCTGACGCCCAACACCGTGTTCCAATAGGTTTTGTTGTTGAGGCGGCTAAAATGCTTCAACCCAATCACACCGATCTTGCTTTTTGAATAAGAATCCTGCCCGGGAATAGAGTAAATATCAGTAGAATCTATCTTGTCATGAAGGAAATCAATATGACTCAAACCTCCCAATCCAAAGAAGGTGAAGCGTCCTGCCTTCGTATCTCCTGAGTTAATCTTAAAAGTCAAATCCTGATAATAAGGCGTGGCAGCCGTGCCGATTGAAATACCAAGATTCTGTGCCAATCCTGTGAACGAGTAACGATATGCCACCAAATAGGAAGCCTTACTACCTTTCTTAAACGGACCTTCCGACATGGCTTCCAAGCCTGTCAACGCACCAAATTGTATCATGTGCTCATGACGATCGGTGTTGCCTGTACGCAAATGAATATCAAAAACGCCTGCGGTGGCATCTCCATATTCAGCAGGAAAAGCGGATGTAAAGAAATCAGAATTGTTCAGGGCATTAGGATTCAAAGCACTCACAGGACCTCCTGTTGTCCCCAAAGTAACAAAATGGTTGGGATTTGGCACGTTCATACCTTCGATGCGCCACAACACTCCGGTGGGCGAATTGCCTCGTATCACTATGTCGTTGCGCGAATCATTGGGGGTGCTCACCCCAGCAAAATTCGACACCAAGCGTGAAGGGTCATATCTGCCCCCCGAATAGCGGTTGACTTCTTCCATCGAAAATGAACGAGCACTTACTGTGGACATCTGATTGAGGGTTTCATTTTTGTTGGTCCCTGATATCACCACTTCGCTCAATGCTTTAATATTTTCTTCCAATCCAATCTCGAGTACCACTTCTTTTCCGGCTGTGACAACGACATTGGGAATCACAACCGATTTGTAACCGAGAAACGAGGCTTGCAAATCATAACGACCGGGTACAACATCGGTAATCTTAAAACTTCCGTCCACGGCACTAGAAACTCCCTTCGGCGGATTGGTATTTAAAATCACAACATTTGCACCGGGCAAAGTTACTTGCGATTGTTTGTCAATAACAGTTCCACGAATCACTTGCGTGTACTGTTGTGCATATCCTTTGTTTATACAAACGAAAGCGATAAGCAGAAATAATGTTACTTGTAGTTTTTTCATAGCTTTGTTTTTGTTTTGATGCAAAATAACAAAGAAACCAAACGCTGTGAAACAGGAAAACCGATGAGTTGTTGTATTTGATAGTTGAATTGTAATTATGGGAGGTTGAAAATAAAATCAACTAAATGAATTTTGATTTTAAAACCTCTGTGTATTTCCTTTCTCTCCGTGCATCTCTGTGTAACAAAAATAGAGCAATCCAACTAATTAACCAATTAACTAATTAATCAATCAACCAATCAACCCATCACCGAATCACCGTAACATTCCCCTTCTTGAAGTATGTTGACTGATTGTGGCAGGTCACGTCTAAATAATACACAAACACACCCGGGTCGCAGGGCTTACCTTTGAAGGTGCCATCCCAACCGTTTCTCATGTCGTTGGTTTCAAATACCTTTTCGCCCCAACGGTCATAAATCAGAAAAGTGAGTTCGCTCACCATTTTGCTGCGTACGAAAAGTTGGTCGTTTTTGCCATCACCGTTGGGCGTGAAAGCATTGGGCACATACACATAAGGATCGGCGCAATGCACATCGAGCACCACAATGCGCAAGGAATCTCTGTAGGTGCATCCATACGAGTCGGAAATTGTCAGATAATACATCGTGGTTTGATTGGGCGAAGCAATAGGGTTTTGCGAAAAAGGATTATCCAAACCGGTGCTTGGATACCATGTGTAGTTGGTTCCCGGTACAGGTGATGCATGCAAGCCACTCGACTGACTTTGATAAATGGTGTCTTTGTCCGACCAAACAGAAACATGATTAAATATGGAATCCACAATCAGATTAAAGGAGTTTGCCTGCTGACACTGTCGCGAATCCGTAATAGTGACTGCATACGTCCCGGCACATAAATCTATGATAGGATTCGTGGTCTCCAAATTATTCCAGATATACGAATAAGGAGGTGTTCCTCCCGAGGTGGTCAAGGTGATAGTCCCCACACAGGCTTCGTTGCAAGGAATATTGAATATTGCAGGTGTAGCCACAATAGAATCGGGTTGGGTGATTACAATAGAGGAGATGGATATGCAGGTAGAATTATCGGTGATAGTAACAGTATAAGTGCCTGCGCATAGATTGCTGATGGTATCAGTAGTAGCGCCATTGTTCCATAAGATATTGAAAGGCGGATGCCCTGAAGAAATAACTACCGAAGCCCAAGCATCGCACACACCATGACAAGGAGGTGTAGTAGAATGAAACGAATCAGCCACCACCACAAAAGAAACCAACACACTGTCTATGCCTGAGCAATAACTGTTGCTTACCGAAACATAATAATAGGTTGGAGCCGAAATATTGGTGGTGAACCATGGGTTAGATGGAGGCGCATTCAGCCAATCAGTAAAATCATGATTAGTGGACCAATGAAAACTGTTGGCATCTTGTGCCGTATTAGCCGTAAGGGTAATAGTTCCATCGCAAGTAGTTGTATCGTTGCCTGCATACGCATCGAGATGATACACCACCACCCGCTGTCGCAAGGTATCCGTGCAAATGCCATTCGAAACCAACAAGACATAAGTGGTGGTGGTATTCGTATTTGAAAATGGATTGCAAATATAAGGGTCGCTCAATGAGAAGGGCGGAAACCATTGATAGGTAACGTTGGTGTCGCCTGTTGGATTCAGTCCAATTTGAATATTATCGCCCACACACATAAACTTTGGAGGAATGGTATCACTAGAGTTAGAAAGCACCACCACTTGTTTGGCGATAGTATCCGCAAAGTTGCATGTTCCCGTATCTTTCACCGCAAGCGTTACGGTATAAACCCCCGAAGTAGTATAATAATGTATAGGGTTGGTAACCGTAGAGGAAGTGTTATCCCCAAAAGTCCACACATAGGTCATCCCCGCACCACCTGAATAGGATGTATTGATGAAATGCACCGAATCGGGCAAACATATTACGGGAGGCAATTGAAAATCGGCAATAGTAATAGGAAGCATAAAGTCGAATTTAAAAGTCCCATTGTTACAGTTATTGCTGTTGTTAAAATTAGACCATGCTCCGAGCGTAGTCGGAAAATCATCATGCCCACCACAACCGGCACACACCGACTGATAAATCTTCCCCTTGCGGTCGAAACGACTCGTACCCCCATCCACATGTTCCTGACTAGTAGGTCCGCCAAAATAAGTGCCATATACCATAGAAGAAGCATCGTCGTTGATAACTAACAGATAGAAATCGCTATTATCTGTGGTGCTCTGAAAAGCATCACTGCTGATAGGCAAACCCGCTGTGCCGCCAAAACTGTTTACGGCTCCACCCCATCCCGACAGGTATATCTTATCACACAAATCCACCAAAAAGGCGGTAGGCGAAATATCAGGACCACCGTTGCCCGTACCAAAAGTTGTTGACCACACAAGGTTGTCAAGATTGGGATAAATTTTACTTAGAAACTGCCCTGCACCCGGATGATTCCACAAGGCATTGTGGATAAAATAAGTTCCTGTGTCAGCCGTTTGTCCATACACATAGATGTAGCCTTGCTTGCTTCTGTCCATCAAATAGGTTTGGTCATAAGCGCCCGTTCCATAATAGGTGGATCTGAGCAAGGTGGTTCCATTGACGGATATCTTAGCGATAAAACCATCGGCAGTGCCACCCATATAAGCAGGATGCAACACCCCCGGTGTAGTCGGAAAATCAAGAGAGGAAGTGCCTCCGCAGATATAAACCCGCGAACTATCATCCACCACAACGCCATAAACAGCATCAAGTCCTGTGCCACCTATGTACGAAGACCAAATCATATTGTGAAGGTTATTATCCATCTTAAATACACAACCATCAAGCGTACCGCCCCCGTAAGTCGGTTGGAAAGCACCAATCGATACAGGAAAATCAGCAGACGCAGTAGTGGAAACAACGTAAACATTATTGTTGACATCCACATTAATTTCACCGCGGGCACCATCAGCATAATTATGACACAAAGGTGCATAAAAGTTATTGCCATCATTGCTACTCCCGCCCACATAAGTAGAAGCCAATAGCTGACTACCATCCTCACTCAGTTTAGCAACATACATATCCACTCCTAAAGCGAAGGTAAGCACATAATCGTATGTAATGTTTGTTCCACCATGAAAAACAGAATCAAAGGTATTGGGAGTCATAGGGAAATTAGCCGAACCCGTAGTACCAAAAACGAGTAGATTGCCGGCAGCATCCACGATAGTACTATGCGGCAAATCATTTTTATTGCCACCCAAATAGGTTGCATACAGCCGACTTACACCCGTTGGGTCATATTTGATGATAGCGATATCACAACCGCCATAATAGTTGCCTTCGCCTCCTGCGAAATTAACTTGAAAAGCACCCACCGAAACAGGATACCCATTGATAGCATCATTGAAACAGATACCACCCGAATAGGTATTGCCAAATTCATCGTAGGTAGCCGTGAATCCCCAATTGTCAGCAAGCGAACCTGTGAAAGTTGAGAAAATAAGTATCGGGTCAATGACAAGCTCATATTCTTTATTGTATCCTTCAGGAAACTCAAAGGAGAGTTTGTTTTTTGTAAGTTTGAAATTGCAGGGAACGATGGTCTTAGCGCCATTAACCATTTGATAGGCAAGCGGAGCTAATTCTGTCACTTGATTTACGGAAGTCTTTATGATGACATTGCCATGTTGTAGTGAAACACTATTTGCCCCTTCATATTCAATAAGAATATTTTTAGGATTAGCACCTTGATGCAACACAAATTGATATTTTAGCAAATGCTGATTCTCCAGTAGTTCCAAATCAATGTTGTGGTAGAGGTTCTCGTACATTATATAACCATAATTATGCACCTTCGATGCCCACTTCGATTTATCGTTACCCAGAAAATAATTGCTATAATCCGGTCCCGGTTGAGAACCTTTGATAACTACATCTTTGTTGGAGTTCAGGAAGTTTGTTTTGTAAGCATGATAGTCTATAATAAAATCCGAAGAATCGGGCTTCATATCTTTTCCATGCGCTTTTAACTTATAAGATAATAGTTTGTTATATTTCGTTTGATCTCGAAACACAAAACACAGCCCATTGCTTAAACATTGAAGATAGCCTTCGTTGAGGTCGGCTTTGAATTTGATACTTTTATCCCACTGCCCTTTGTTTTCATAAAAGCGCAATTCTTTTGAACTCACCGAATCTTTCTCATGAGACAGGGCACAAAAGGAGATAAACAGAAAAACGAGCAAAAATAACGACTTTCGCATTTGTATAAAATTTACTTTAGCAAATGTACGCAAATTTATACAAATAGAATGATTAATTAAAAAAAATTATTCGTCATTATTCATAAAACCCTGATTTGTCATAACATTCAAAAAACTTTTCGAGAAATATTTATTGTCTTTTTTTATATAACGCTTCTGCGTGAAGATTTGCGCAAGGTTTTTTAACTGATTTTCTTCAATTAATTTCATCGTCAGCGGCAGATTTTCCTTTTCTTGATACAATGCATCAATTTTTTCTGCTGTATATGGCTGATAATTTTCGTGATGAACGATTGCTTCAAGGGGTAATCTATCGGTCAGTTCGGGACTTTCGTTAGGATAGCCCACCACCAAAGTGGTTATTGGGACTACGCCTTCAGGACATTGGAAGAAATCAATAAGTTTGTCAGCATTATAGGTGGTAGTGCCCAAATAGCAAATCCCTAAGCCAAAGGATTCCGCAGCAAGAGCCGCATTTTGAGCCGCCAGCAAAGCATCTATCGCTGCTGTCATAAACGATAAGAAATTATCGTAGCCGGGTTCAGCATCGCGCTGCTTGCACCATTGATTGAAACGATAGAAATCGGCACAAAAGGTCAAAATAACGGGTGCCTGCACCACCATCTTCTGATTGAAATGCAAACCGCACAATTGCTTCTTCTTTTCTTCATCACGGGTAACAATAATGCTATAAACTTGCATATTGCCTGTCGTGGAGGCTCGGGAAGCGGCTTCCAAAATTTGATTCAAGATGCTTTCATCTATGGCATCTGACTTATAATTGCGTATGCTTCGGTGCTCCGAAATGGTTTTGATGGTATCCATGTTTAATGTTTCTCAGCAGTTTGAGATGTTATGCTTTTTTAATCTATGTTTTGGTGTTAATTACCTGAACCCGAACCCTTCTTCTTCCAATTCTTGTTGTCGCGATATTTGCCGCCTTGATTGTCGCCCGACTTGCCACCGCCCTGAGTTCTTTTGCGAGGAGGGGTCGTCGTAATCAATTCTTTCACATTATCCAAACGTACATTTTCATCGAGTTTCAACTTACCATCCGAAAGTTTCGATAGATGTTCGCCTATCACTTCGTCGGTCACAGAATCGCGATTCCAACTCAAATAGAGTTTCTTCAAATGATTTGCTATCAACAGTATCAATGCTTCCTTCTCAGGTCCTTCTTCATAGTCAACTGCCTTCACAATCATGTTTTCGGCATGTTTGCCATATTGTCTGAACTTGATAAACTTGTTGGGATATGATAATTTGAATGTTTCAAGTTCCTTGATGTTTGGGTCGGGTTTTGGAAATGGCGAATCCACATCCAATTTATATTCGGAAATCATAAACAAATGATCCCATATCTTTTGCTTGAACTCAGAAGAATCTAATTTCTGAGGATTGTTTAGCTGTGTCATGATTGCCACGATGGTCTTGGCGGCTTTGTTTCTGCGGTCTCTGTCTTCGATGGTGATAGCAAATTCTATCATTTTCTCGATATTTCTGCCGTATTCCGAAATCCGAAGCAGCGTCCTTTGTGTGTTGTATTCCATATAATTTTTTGTTTTTATCTTATGCTATAAGAGGAAAGGTCGGCAAAGATACGAATGTTTTCGTTATAAATCGCCTTATGATGTTTACTTTACCCCTACTTTTATCTTAAATGCACTGTCGTTCGTTACTAAAACTATCAATTTCCCATCGCTGAACCATAGTTTTGGCGGCTGATATGCGACTCAAGATGCTCCCGAATCTCCTCCTTTTCAGCTTCCGTAAGCGTATAACTATTCTTTTCGTAATCCTGTATTTCTTTCATATAGTTCGTTAGCTTACTTTCGAATGCAGAACTAAATTCCAAGCCCAAACTTTGATACGCCTTCTTCAAAGTACCCACAGACTCGGCTTCCAGTTCTTCGAAACGTATCTCCGTGTAGGCGCCTATTGGAATCAGGCTTTTGTCTCGTTCCACCGTGTCGAGCAAGGAATTCAACAACTCCGACACATCCCCTATCTCGGGATTTTTCCAACAGCGATTCAAGGTGTTTTGCGAACCAACTATAGACCACATCCTCACCGTGGAAGGAACCACATCCATCGGATTGCGATAAATATGGATGAATTTCGCCTTCGGAAACATCTCCAAAAGTTTCTGAATACGAAACGTGTGAAACGGGTTTTTCAATATCAATTGTTTCCCGCTGTTCCATGCCAATCGTTTATAGAACCAACGAGTTTGCTCCTCCCATAACGCCATTTCATCCTTAGTATCGGGCAGAAACTTGTTATATTCCTTCAAGAAAAAGGAATACTTTTTGGGAAACACCAAGCCTAACATCGGCGAAAAGCCTATCAAACGCACCAAAGCAAACTCATCTTCCTGCGGTTCGTCCATGCTGTTTTTCATTTGGTCGAAAGGGCGGGTTTTGCCCAACGCCATTTTCATGATAGGACGAAAATAATAGTACGCACTCTTGAAACCATTGGGTTGAGCTGTTTGAAACAGTGTCGGTGCCGACAAGTTTTCATCCAAACTCATCAACTGATGCAAAAACGTGCTGCCCGTGCGCCAATGTCCTATAATAAATATAGGGTCTTTCTCCAACCTATATGCCTCCACCTCCTTCCCGTATTTTCTTGTGTCCAACCAGGCAAACAGCGATGCCCATAACGAATTTTGCAACACGAAAAAGAATCGAAACAGATATTTGGGCAGCCACGAAACTTTATTTCTTCGCAAAAGCTTAAAGAAAACTCGGAATTGAATACCTGCAAGGAGGTAGGCACTCTTCATAAGCTTGCTGTTTATGAAGCCTGATTAGAGGTGATAAATTCTGCCATTGTATCCACCGTATTCAGGATGTTACGCGCTAGATTTTGGTCATCCAAACGCACATTAAATTCGCGCTGTATTGCCATAATGAGTTCGATGCCATCTATAGAATCGAGAGTGATGACGTTTTCCCCGCTAAACAAGGGTTGGTCGTCTAATATGTCGGCGGGGTTAACATCCGTGAGGTTTAAAGTAGCTACAATCATCTCTTTG
Source organism: uncultured bacterium (assembly GCA_903862465.1). Classification (GTDB taxonomy): domain Bacteria; phylum Bacteroidota; class Bacteroidia; order Bacteroidales; family CAIWKO01; genus CAIWKO01. Next base: position 32,909 of record CAIOYH010000095.1, read on the forward strand.
ATTTGCAGTTTTAGGTCTTTGGTATCGTCCATGATTTTATTTTGTTTTAGTTATTGGACTTATTTTTTTTGCAAAAATATTCTTTTTACTCGATTCTATCGAGAAAAATCCTTTATTTCTTCACAAATTTTTCAATCCGTTTATTTCACCACCTTCGCCAACTCCTTGAAAAAGCGCTCTTCCACATTGGCTCTCTCGTGTATCAACGCGCCCACTTCCCGCAGCTTTTCCACGCTCAAATCTCTGTTGCGACCCATGCGGGCTGCCATCAGCGAAATCTCGCGCCATTTGTCCCCATTGTCCATCATGCGCTTCGAGAAATCCACCAATTCGGGTTGCTTCAGTATCTCGGCTGCCTGTTTCAAAAACGTGGCATACATAAACCGAAAACCTGCCCCGCCCGTGCCTTGGTCTTCCAACAATATGTTGATTTTGCTCACCTGATGCGACAAATCTTCAGCATCAATAGCCAACTTAGTCCACTCCGTGATATGATTCGCAAACTTCCGCATCCCCTTTATCCCCAAAAAAGGAATCGGGATTTTCAGCATATTGAAACACGCCTTTTTGATGCCCTTGCGCACCGCTTTCTCAAAATCAAACTCCTTCGGTATAAACGTCGGATAAAACAAAAAACCCTCAGGAGCCATGCTGCCCCCCGCGAAACGCCCTTTTTGCAACGATTCCTTCGCCAATTCCACTATCTTCGGATAATAGCAATCGCTTATCAGATAATCCCCCCCCTCAGATTTGCCCACCACATTGATAAAATGCACATTGATATGCACCCGCAAATATTGCGGCAAATAATCCATAAAGAAAAAATCAACCTGAGTGGCAGGCGGAATGCCTTTTGCCAACAGCGCGTCGAGTTTCTCTTGTGCCTGTTGTGGCGTTTTGAACGTCTCGGTCTCGAATTTTATGCCCAAACGTTTCGTCAGGTTTTTCCGTATCTGCCCGGGTTTGCTGCGCACGATGAAGGTCGGAAACGCAAAACGCTTATTGTTGAAATAGCCAAAGAAAATGCCGCAGCCGATGCCAAAAATCAAGGCTTCCGACAGTTCCATGCCGTGAAACGCCAGTTGCGAACTCAGCGTGCCCGTTTCGCAGTGCGCCGACATCTTATGCTCGAAAGGTAGTTGGGTGCCGCTCATGCTTTTTCCTCCACTTTAGTTAAGATTACCACCGCGTTCGCCGTTGCCGTTTGCGCAATGCTGTAGCGGTCTTTCGCCGCTTCTTCCTGATGATAAAAATGATATTTAGAGTTTTGGTCGTTTGAGGTCAACACCATTTGAAAGAAATTCGCCACAGGCACATTGAACGCCCCCGCATATTTCTGCAAATCGCCCACCCGTGCCGTAGCGAATTTTCCGGGTTTCAAATGCTGCTTCACCCTACATTTGGCTATGCCCGCCCGCGAAGCCAATTCCGAAACCGTCATCTCTTCCAACACCATAAAGTAATATATAGGTGTGATTTCGTTCTTCAACAAACGCTCGCGCAAGCTTTTCTCCAGATGGTTTTTCTTATGCCAAAAATCGTCCAAATCGTTCTCTATGATATACGACCCACCCTCCACAGTGCCATACGAGCCGTCGTTTTTCTCCGCATACAGGATATATTTCTGAACCTTATAGTCCGAAATCAAATCTTTTTCTTTCATCTATAAAATTTTTTGTGCAAAAATACACATTCTTATCAAACCACAAAACTAAAGTTTGTTAAGGGCAGTCTTTTTACCTTCTTGACACTTAGTATAACCCCTACGAATTACGAATCCTCGAATTACCAATCCCGCCATACCTCTCTGTCTCTGTGTAACTCATAATCTCTGTGTATCTCTGTGTAACTTTTAAAACCACTCAGACACTAAGAACACAAAGCCTGCCTGACCTTTCGGGCAGGAACCACTAAGAACTCCCCCTCCTTATTCGTAATTCGAACATTCGTAATTCGTAGGGCTTTCGTAATTCGTAGTGCTTTCGTAATTTGTCCATTCGTAATTCGTAGAGCTTCTTGGAATTTGGTTCTTGGTATTTGGAGCTTGTATCTTAAAAATTTGGGCGCATCCCTCCTACGTCGGGTCGGGCTTTACGTTCCAAGTCCTCGCGCCTGAATAACGGCGCTGCGGGCTTTCCTCTCCAATCCCTTGCGCTCGTGCCAACTGGCTATCTTCTGGACTTTTAATAAACCATATCATACATCCCTCCATTAATTCCCATGCCATGTAGGGGCAGAAAATCTTCTGCCCTCCTAAATTTTTCGCCCTTTTAAACCCCCGTATGGGGTTTAAGTATTGTAACCACGACTTTCAAGTCGTGGTAGGTGCCACCCCCCACCTCCTAAGCCCCTTTAGGGGCGAAATATATTGAACAAAAAACCTTCTTCCCCATCTTCCCAAACCTTAGTCGAACACCCCACCCCACCCAAAAACCAACCTTATTACCTTCTTTCACTATCAACGTTTTTCTGATAGAATTGAATAAGGTAAGAAGGTCAGAGTGATATTATGTCATTCATTTATATTAAGGTTTTTTTAATTGAAAAAGGCTTGCCTCGATGTTGAGCAAGCCTTTTTGATACTTCTGACGGAGGTAGAACCTGCGGCCGAACGGGGTAGAACTTGATGCCAAAAGATATTACCAATCATTATAAGTTGCCCTAACTGAAGAACAACCATTATCCGTTACAGTTACTGAATTCGGCCCATGATATGAATAATTGTGAGAACCATCATAACCAGTAATGGTAAATGTATATGTTCCCACGGGAAGACTAAAAACTGCACAATCGGAACTAACAGTACCGCAAGCAGGAGCTTGATTGGATGCTTGTGTAAATGTACCTGTTTGTCCATTAACAGTTACAGTAAACGTACAATAAGTTAAGCTAGGATTCGATGCACTAGAAAATGTAGCTGAACCAGTCTTTGCAGCATCGGTTTTCTTTTTGCAACTAAACATCAACCCAGTAACGATACAAAGTGATGCAAATAAAATAAAAAGTCTTTTCATAATAAATAATTTTAATTTTCTCTTACTCTATATGGCTTTTCAGAAACGCCCCCACTTAATTAAACCCGAGTGAGCCAAGCCCGTTTTTTTAAGTGGTCTCTGAACTCCACTTTTATTATTTTATACAAAAAAAAACAGCGTGGTCAAATTGCCCAGGCTGTATCTGAGGTCCGACCAAGAACCTAATCTCAAGTGTAATGCAACGACCACGCTTTCGCGTGGCGTTATGCTTACAATCCTGAGATTTCTAAATTTGGTAGGTTACAGAAACAGAATTCGGCTAAACGCTATTTTTTATTTTTCTTTATTTTACATTTCTATATTTTTAATTCCTCACTATTCATTATTAACGCCCTGTTATTGCCCCTTTTTAAGGGGTTGGGGTTCCTCATTTTTAATTTTTCATTCAAAAAACCCCCATCTAAACCAACCCCTTCAACTCCACCACCGTCGTCGTCGTCTCCCCAGCTTTAATCACTATACCAATCACAACATCCTCGTAAGTAGCCCTTCTAATAATCACATTATATGGTCCTTCCTTCAAATCCACCAACAATTTTCCCTCATCATCAGTAGGCAACTTATAATCCGTACCCACTATCTCCACCTCAGCATCTTCTATCCAACTATCCTCCAAACCAAAATCCTTCACCGTCAAATTCCATTCCCCAATCATAGCTGCCATCTGTTCAGCTTTCCGTTGTGCTATAGCGTCAGGAGAACTGCCATCATGACGAATCCGTTTCAGCAACGTAGCTATCGTATATTCATTTGACCTAACTTGACCCTTAAAAATCGCCTTACCAGCCTTGCATATATTCATCGTTACAGCCCACATATCATCAAACTTCTGATGATTTGCTGCCACAGCCTCTTCCTTATCGCTCTCCATTTTATTCTGTTTCTCATTCAGCAGCCTCACCTGTTCCACCTTTGCCAGCAAACCATCCCACTTAGCCTGTGTCATCCCTTGGTCTGTCAAAGCATCCTCATTTGCCGTAATATTAGCATTCAACACCGTCATCGCAGGACCTATCCCTTCCATATTCTTTCTTGTAATACAATTACGCACCTCTTTAATCCCCATATCTTTCCAGCTAATATTCAATGCAGTTTCTGCATTAATAGCATAAATTTCAATATCATCCAAATCTGTTCTGATACTAATAGCGGTCGTAATCAGCAAACCAGTCAAAGTCTTGCTTTGTGTCAAATAAAACGAAGTAGCCACTATGTTTTCACACACCACTATCTTTGCAATAGTATTTGTATAAAAAGGATCTTCGTACTTTGTAAATCTTTCAATAAATTTGGGCTTATCGGGATTGAAACTATTTGCTACGAATCTTGATAAAGCTGTCTTGTCTTCTAATTTTGGTTGCATCATACTATATAATTTTTGATTGTTATTTTCAGACAACAAATGTAATAATAATTCCAAACATATAAGCAAGAAAAAAAATAAACAAATAACATCTTTTTTTTAGATGAAAATATTTATCAGGGCTAAAGCCCTAACATACAAGCCGATTCACAAACACTAGCTTAAAAGCTAGGGTTAATATTTTTTAGAAAATAATATACTTTTGTTCAAAAAACTTAAAAAGATAATCCTAGCCTTCAGGCTATGCCTGCCAAAATGAACAAATAATAGGACTATAATCCCAAAAACCTCCATCTAATAACCCTAGCCTTCAGGCTAGGGCTCCCGAAATGACGTATCCTAGGACTTTAGTCCTGAAAACCTCCAATTATTAACCCTAGCTTTTAAGCTAGGGCTTTCGAAATGAACTAATCATAGGACTTTAGTCCTGAAAATTTAATAGTACCCAATATATATAAGGTAAAAAACCGCACCATTAAAATCCCAACAACGGGCAGCTCTCTCATGATAGTGGGCAATCTCCTCTCAATAAACATGAATTTGGTCACTATAGAGATGAATTTACCCTTTGTAGAGATGAATGACCTCTCTATAGACATTAATAAGCCCTCTATAGACATTAATTTGTTCTCTATAGAAATGAATATGTCCTCTACAGAGATGAATGGGTCTTTTATAGAGATGAATTTGTCCTCTATAGACATGAATGAGCTCTCTATAGAAATGAATAAGCTCTCTATAGAGATGAATGAGCTATTTATAGACATGAATGAGCTATTTATAGAGATGAATTTGCAATTTATAGAGATGAATTTGTCATTTATAGAGATGAATTTGTCCTCTATAGCGTTCTACAAAATCTCCAAACAGCCTATTGACCTGTTTATAATAAATAATTAGATTTATTTGGTGTTTTGATCTTAAAATTTGATATTTGGAGCTTGGAATTTGGTATTTGGAGCTTAAAACATAGTGTTTGAACCTTAAAAAATGGTATTTTGTCTTTCGTCTATAAAATTTGGAACTTAGATTTTGGTATTTGGAGCTTAGTATTTGGTATCTGAAACTTGGGATTTGTCCTTTTTTTTCCAAAAAACAACAATTGCCATCCCAATCAATCCCAAATTGCTCAGACCCAAAGCCCCTATGTCGTCGAAGAAATGGGCGATGGTGGCACCTACTATGTCTTTGGAGTTGATACCATAGAATAGGAAAAGGATGGCTAGGGAGATGAAAAGGGAGAGGCGTTTGAGTTGGAAGCTTGTGTAGATGAGCAGGGCGATGAGGGGGAGGGTGTAGAGAAAATGTTCGGTGTCGGTGTTGAGGATGTTGGGTAGGAGCGCCATGAGGATGAATGATTCGAAGATGAAGTTGCGGTCGTGAGGTTGGAGGGACGCGGGTAGGGTGGCTGCTATGGATTTGTTGCGCAGGAAGAGAAGCACATAGGCGAGCGCTACGGAAAGTAGGAGGGCATATTGGAACCATGAGGGGGGGGCGATGTGGAGAAAACGGTTGAGGAAATAGGATATGTTGTTTTGGGTGGGGAAGGAGGAGGAATGGTCGAGGATGGCTTTTGCCCATAGTGTGTGGAGTTTGAGGGTGGCGCTCCAACCAAAGAGCGCCATAAATAGGAGGTATTGCGCCAAGGCGAAGGCGATGCCTCCGCGGAGGATGTTCCATTTTTTATGTAATAGGATGGGCAAGGCGAGGATGAGGAAGAAGGGTTTGAATAGGATGACCAAGCCAAATAGGGTGCCTGCGAGGATATATTGGAAGCGCAGCAAGTGGCGGATGGTGAGCAAGAGGAGGAGCAGTAGGAGGATGTTGGTGTTACCGAGATGGAGTTCGCGGTGGAGCAAAGAGAGGACGAAGATGAGTGTGGCGGAGAGTGTCCATGCTTGGTGAGGGGCGGGTTGGGGGAGGAAATAGCGTTCGATGAAGTGTTTGAGCAGGACGAATATCCATAGTACGCAGAAGACGATGAGGAAAAAATAGATGGTGGCGGCAAGGTTGTAGGGCAAGAATGTGAGGGGCGCGAATAGGAGCAGGACAAAGGGGGAGTATTTGTAGAAGCCCGAGTCTAAACCAAAGGGGATTCCATAGACTTGGGTGCCTTGGAGTAAGGATTTTGAAGCCAAATAATATACTTTGAAGTCGTTGAGCCAAAAGCGTCCGTTGATGTTTTCGGAGACGAAAATCAGGAGGCAAACAGCGACGAGGAAGATGGCAAAGCCTATGGGTAACAAGCGGTTTGAGTTTTGCTTCATGCTAAATATTGTTTTTGATTTGATAGAATAATTTTACAAATCTAAGAAAAACTTTATAGAATAGTGAAAATATTTTTATTTTTGTTTCTATGTTATGAAATATATGTACTTTTATACCAAATTTTAAAAACTAAACTTATGGAAACATCATTGTATTTTGCTTATATCGGAATTCCGGTAGTAATATTATTTTTAATGGGCATCAGAATTGTACGCCCGACGCATCGCGGCTTGATTGAACGCTTGGGAAAGTATAATCGTTTTGCTGATGCAGGATTTCATTGGATTATTCCATTTATCGAACGTATGTTTTTGGTGAATGTTACGGAACAAATGGTGGATGCGGAACCACAAGAAATTATTACGAACGATAATTTGAATGCTAGAGTGGATGCGCAAGTGTATTTTAAGGTGAATGGGGATGAGGATAGTGTGAAAAGTTCGCAATATAATGTGAACCGCTATCAATGGCAGATAGTGAATTTGGCTCGGACTACGTTGCGGAATATTATCGGCACGTTGACGCTGAAATCGGCGAATAGCGAAAGGGGGAAAATCAATTCGGAGTTGCATAGAACGCTATGTGAGGAGACTAAGAGTTGGGGGATAGATATCGTGCGGACGGAGTTGAAGGAAATTGACCCTCCGAAGGATGTGCAAGAAACCATGAATAAGGTGGTGAAAGCAGAAAATGAAAAGATAGCTGCGATAGATTATGCGACGGCTGCTGAAACTGTGGCGGATGGGGTGAAACGTGCGAAAATCAAGGAGGCAGAGGGGGTGAAGCAAGCGAAAATCCTACATGCGGAAGGGGAAGCGGGAGCCATCAAGTTGGTGAACGAAGCGGCGGATAAGTATTTTACGGGGAACGCTCAAATACTTCGTAAATTGGAAGCCTTAGAAAAATCGTTGGAAAATAATGCTAAAATTGTGTTGCCCACGAACTCCGAATTAGTGAATATCATCAGCGATATGGCAGGGGTGATGCCTTTTCCGATGAAAAAGAAGGAAGAAGGAAAGTAGGATTTTAGATTTTTGATTTATTGATTTAAGATTTTCGGGGTTGAATCACCTCAGAATAAACCACTAGGACACGAAGGCACGAAGGCACGAAGGAATTTGAGAATTTAGATTTGAGGACTCAGATCTTGGTATTTGGAGCTTGGTATTTGAAGCTTGGGTCTTTTCTGAAGGATACTATTTAGTCGTTCCTTAATAAAGATATAAACACAAGGTGGTTAATATTTTGCGACACTTTTTTGCTTTTTATTAATGCAGGATTTTGTACCTTTGTCGCATAAAAACCTGCAAATAATGATAGGAAAATCACCCATAAAAA
>CAIOYH010000096.1 GCA_903862465.1 uncultured bacterium
TCCCCATTTTTATGAGGTCATAAAGAAAGCTTTTGATGCCATAAAAAAAGCTTATGGCGCCATAAAAAAGTTTATGATACCATAAAGAAGTTTATGACGTCTAAAAAGAAGCTTATGACGCCATAACCAAGTTTATGACGCCATTCAGCAAGAATAAGACGCCATAAGACAATTTTATGATGCTATAAAATAATATTATCACATCTTTAGGTTTTTTGGTGCCGAAATAAAAAAAGCGCTATTGTTGAAAATAGCGCTTTTTGGTTTTAAATGGTTAAATATGCATTATTGAAAAAATCTTGTTTTGTTTGTGAAACCTTCCCTTTGAGCGAAGGATTCACTAGTAGTTTGCCTCAAAAACGATGAGGCAATCTAATCAGGGAGCAAATTCAGAGAACCAAGCTGTCCATTCGCCATAGCGACCTTTGGTATGAACTCTGCGAGCACGAATCCAGTATTCTTTTTTCGAAATCAGTCCAACTGCTTGTGTACTGGCACAAGTAACTGGTGGCAAGTCGGTGAAGGTTTCACCGCCATCCGTGCTGATTTGAAATTGATGTTGACCGCCCCCGGCAATTTGGACAATTAACACGCCGGGCTCAGTTGACCTGAAAACACCGGTTTTCCTAGTAGTTTTGCCTGAAACGACATAATAATCGAATCCGGCACCTAAACAGATTTCTACTGCTGTGAGTAAATTTCCGTTTATTTTGATTTGCACCATAGCTTTGATGCTTTGAGCTGCTGTTGTAAGAGCTTTGATAGCACTGTTAATAGCTTTGGAGCTTCCTTTTACCTTTGATGCACTGAGAGTAATGGCATCATTTAGCTTTTCGGCAAGAAGGATGAAATCAGCACGCGAAGTAACATTGATGGGCCAGGGTATCACAAAATTGGGGTTGTTTTCCAACTTTCCACTTTTGTAGTTGCTATCCTTATAGATTTCCAATGGGGATAAGCCATCCCAATGCAACACGACGATAACTTTTTTCGCTTCCAGAGCCATCGAAGCTTCATGAGGCAAGGGTGCTCCTTGTATCTGCGATTTTTTATCAGACATAAAATAAAAAAATGTTTGATTAATAATTCTGTTTAATTGATGATCATGTTTTCGACTTTTAGCGGGACACGGATGCCCCGCACTGCTCTGTTTTTGTTTTATCCATATCTTGAGGTTTTGAGATTAATAATTTTATTGATGTTTTTAATATTGGTTTATGGATTACAAATGTACTACAAATAGAAGCATACTATAGGATATATCTTACAAAGATACTAACAGGCATGTGTTAATACCGATATTATTATAAATCAATGAAATATACAAAAATGACGTTTAAACAACTAAACAGACGCCTTAATTTTTGTATTTCTTAGAAAATAGATAAGAAATAAAACATCAAAAAAGCGCCATAAATTCGAATATTTGACTCAAAGTGTAGCCTTCCCTCCATGAGAAAGGAGCCAACAGGAAGATTAATCATCTTTAACATTATTTAACTATTCGCGGGTCGAAATAATGTTTAATTTTACACTCGCAAATTTATGAACTAGCTAAAATTTTAAATCAAACATTTTTTGAGAGTTATCATTTAAAAAATAACGTATTATGAATCAAGAACAAATTACGGAATTAGTTGCCAAACTCACAGGTCAATTACAGACCACCTCGCCAGAAGAAGAAACGAAACTGCATCAACTGCAAGACAACATTGCAGCCGCGTTGGTTCATCAAGATCCAACGGGTATATCAAAACAAGAATTTCTTTTTCAAAGAAGCGATTTGATTGCTCCTCACAATCCTTTCGGCGATAGGATTGCCAGAATCAAAAAAATGGTAAATGTGGTTGTGGAACGCAAACAAACTAAAATGAGTGAGGTTTTTGTGCGTCATGTGCCCATACGTTCCACACAAATTGCCAACAGCATCAATTTGGAATCGGCAGGAACGCGCGTTAAAACCCTTGGACCCTTTTACGACATTCAGGGCACGCCCAGTTGGTTCGATTTTGTGGTTGTCAAAAAACTGATTTCATTATATGTTCAGGGACAAACGATGCCGGCACTGTTGTTTGATGCAACATTTTTGAGACCTAGGTATTTCCCAATAGATTCAAAACCTGTAGAATTAACCCGAAAATTTACGATTGACCCCGAATCGGTATGGGTTCAGGCTAAGCTTTTCAATGCCGCTATCCCTGACAACCAATATTGCGGCATCAGAGTGAAAGGAGGAAGCATTTCTCTCGATATGGATCCTTTTATGAGTGGCGATCATCTCACTATTGCAGCAAATTGTAATGTTGTGTGTGCCTTAAATTTGGAACAAAACACTGCCTTTTCATCCGACCCTTCAAGTCCGTATGGTAAGGATGCGCGCAATGCAAAGTTTCACATGCCCGACACCTTCAATTTCAGTTTTAAAAACAATGTGAAAAACATTCAAGCTATTGGCAGTTCAAAAATGAGAGTTTATGGGCATGATAACGGCTTTAAATATGGAGGAAATCAAGCCTGTGTTTACAATCCTTTCATCAGCCGACTTGCCATACCTATGGAATGGCAGCAACCTACTTTTGAGATACAAGAATGCCTATCACCCTTCTTTCAAGTAAGTGGTTCGTCAAAAATTGTAAACAGTTGGTGGGCATTGTCGCTAACCAAACTCAATGTAGCTTCCCCCTTAGAGGCAGATGGCACGGGGGCGATAATCATGGAATGTAAAGAAGGTTTGGATGCAAAATGGACCAACCTGCAAAATAAAAACATTGCCTTAAAAAATCCTTTCATCCTTGCTGAACCCGGACGCATTTGCATCACCGATTTGTTTAGCGATGGCGCCGGCGCTTTTCAGCAGTTTGCCGGATGGAAAGATGAACAAAATCCTTTTGGGACCACTTTGCATTGTAAATATAATAAAGATGCTCTTTTTATTTTTAACACAGATGCCAAAGGCGACGAAGTGATTGTTGGCGTAAACGATTGGGATATAAAAGCGGATAGACCTGTGAAAGTGAATGGAGAAGCTGTGGCAGTAAAAACAAAGAACAGCGGATACCTCATTGCCATGAGTGCTACGAAAAACATGTTGATGGTGGTGGATGAAAATATGCTTTGGGATAATATGCTTCCTATTGAAAAAATTCCGCATGTGAAACCCTTTGCACTTGCCATGCGGAATGCGCTTTTGACCGTGACGCCTCCCAACAGTTTAGTTTTGTTTGCATCATCCACCACTGATTTAAAAACATTAACCAACGGAAAAATGTATTTAGGCTATGGATTATATTCCTATCTGCCAACCTTGCCCGATCCGTATGCTGCCAATTTGGGTTTATTTAAAAGTCAATTTCGGTCTATTGGAGAATTATTGATAAGAGGTGGATCAAAAAGAGACAGTCGAGTTTGGCTGTGGTTAATCAGCTTGGTTGAGTGGGAACCCTTCAATGCTGAATTGAGTAAAGTGGACGTTTCATTCCATTTTGCGCCGCTAGTTGGGCAACTTGACATTGTGAAAGATTCCACCGTAAATGCAACTATTGCAAAGGTTACCGAGGATGCTGCAACACATCAAACAACGGATATTTTCAGTCAACTTAAAACAGATGTTCCTCTTGAAACTCCTGCCACAGAGCAGGCTGTAAAGATGGATTTACCTGATTATAATGTTTATCCCTTTGCAAACCTCAACCTTCATGATTTTGCATTGTTGGATGTGAGTAGTAAGGCAAATCAAATGGGAGTTTCGTATGCAAAACAAAACAATAGAGTTCAAGTGGATCTTGCCAGAAAATATAAAATAAATATTGAAGACGAGACCAATGCTACTATTTTCCCTATTCAGATTCGGGGATTAGATGCTATCACTGCCGGGATAAATGCGCAAGCGTTTACCGTGCCTACCGTTGCATGGGAACCTGTTTTTAACCTCACGCCTCCTATGGCTCAACCCAAACCCGGAGATACTGATGCTGATGGAGTACCCTATTCGGACCCGGGAAGTATTCCACACGATCCTCCCCTTGGTTTTAACTATTATCCGAATGATGGCTTTCCTACTCGTATTGGAAATCTTAGTAAAAATCAAGTTCCGCTTTCGCCTATTCCGATGGCAAAGTTTTTGGTAGAAACCTATAAAAATAAAGAAGACGGAAGAACCTTTGCGTTTTTTAATCTTCCTTTTGGCATGGTGGCATTGACCATCCTTGATAACAAATCCACACAAATAACCAAACCCGATATTCAACGGACAAAACCTTTATTTGATAATCATATCAAAGGGGGCATGCAATTAGAACTGACCGCGGGAACGTCCTTCAATGGCACAGATGAAAACAATATGTTTGAAGGCTACACCTTTCAAATGATTAATATTAATAGTGTAAGTGGACATCCAACCGGCTCGAGCACCTTGGCAGGAACTCCTACACAAATTTTTAATAATGAATTTTATTATGATAGTAGCGATTTATCGGGACGTCCGGGTGTTCCCCTCTCAGATATTGGTATTAGTGGTTATGGAGCTAGTATGTTTAGCAATTGGCATAATAAAGCAGCCTTATTTGCTCAAACTAGTCAAGCACAATTTAACGTGGTCACAGGTCGCACCAGCCATGAAGTGGTGCAGGTGAAAAGCATGTTGTATCCATGGGGAATCAGAGTTGTGAGAACCATTACCTTATTCCGATTGGCAAATGGATATGTTGCTCGTATTGATAGTGGTTGGAAAGCAGAAAGTGATGGTTTGTTTGATTTCAGTTATAAAAGAACCGTTAAGGATGGGACAGGAAATGCAGTTCTTGATGCAGATGGAAACCCAACTAAGGAATTTGTTCCAAGACCCTTTGAATTTCATCCGGGTGTTGTCAGAGGCTTATACAATGTCAGAAATATTCGTGAGATTCCAAAAGCACATTTTTTGTATTTTGATAATGCAATAAAAAATGAATTAGCCGCAGTTACTTTTGATGCCGATGTGGAGTTAGAAAATATAACCGAAGGAGGACAAGGACAACGTGTTCCATCAAAAGGAGTGCTTGCGTATGTCCAGATTAAACCTGCAGGTCAACCAATTAGTATTGCCGCGTTTAAAGAATTATTACTATCTGAAAACAACTCCATCGGAGGATCTGTCAGTTGTGTCATGAAAGTTGCCAACACAAAGCAACGCATGAAAATAAATCGTTTTGATGTCAGCCCATCTACGAACGTGGCTTCGGAGACTATTTTCGTTTGCGCTGCTAGAGGTTCTGTTGTTATGCCAAAAGATGGCAGTTGGACCATGGTGCAACACAACAGAGGAACAGGCGAGGTTTCTCCTTTGCCCGAACACATGAGTGTTCCTTTAGTGCGTTTTGGCGAATGGGTGAAAGATATTGTCGTTTCTGATTTTGATGTAGCCAACAGCCTGCTGCGTGTTGCCCATCCTGAAGATTTGCTGAAAATCCCGGATGCAAATACCATCAATTTTGGCTTCTTGCAAAACATGGGTACTCAAAAGGTTTTGTTTATGACACCCGGTTTCAAATTGGGAATAGATACGTTGTTAAGCAAAGCCCCGCCTCTTCTTGCCGACTCTTTTCGTTTGCTAAACAGCAAAGGTATTTTTCCAAACATAGGTAATATAGAAAATGATTTTGGGCAAGCAATTTCCTTGTTAAAGGGAATAGATAAGGATGGCATAGCTTTAGATGCTTTTGTGCCTGATGCCGATGGAATTTTTAAACTCCCGAAATTAGATGAACAAATAGGAGCAGACAAAAAACTTTTAGATCAAGGGTATCAGTTGTTAAAAGGGGCTGTGGGCGATTTGGCAAATGAAGCCTTGAAATTTGATTTGCCAGAGTTTGATTATAAATTAATTGATCTGCCTGGCAAGCTAGTTATCTCGGTTCAATATAAAGCAAGCAGTAAAGCTGACAAAAAAAATTATGCAGGCAAATTTGATTATAATGTAGATTCTTTTGCCGGAGATTTAGTAGATACATGGAAAGGAAGGATGAACAACTTGGCTTTGGTTGTAACGATAGGACCATTGACAGATGTAATGACCATTAAGGGTAATTTCAATTCACAAAAAGGGAAAGATGTTGATTTAGGTAGTGGTAGTATAGGTGATTCCTTGGAATTACCCACTCCTGAAATTGAATTCAGTGGTGCTTTGGATCCTGTAATAAAGATATTGGAAATTCTTTCTTCTCTTAGTTCCGGTGATTATGGTGCTGCTTTGAAAAAAGGTTTAAAGATTGCTATGAGCAATAGCGCCAATATATGGGAATACAAATTTGAAGCAAATAAAGATATTCCTCTTGTCAGATTCCCTCCGGACGCATTATACGACGCCCCTCAAACACCCTTGAAGTTGGAAGCAAGTTTAGGCATAGGTATTTTCTTTAACGCCGCAATGAAAATTACGTCTGACCCGGCACAGTTATTACCTACAGCAGGTGGATATTTTAAGTTTCATGGTGGTTTGCAAGTAATGTGCGTTTCTATTGGCGCAGGTACAATTTATGCCGTAGGGAATGTTGATTTAAAACTTGAGGCAGATACTAGCCCAAAGGTTGCTGTAACCATGAAATTTGGTTTCGGTGCTCAAGTCACCGTCGGACTTCCTGTTGTTGGTCATGTCAGCATCTTGTTTATGGTTGGAATAGAAATTTATGCTGATAGCACTTCAAAAGTTAAAGTCACTGCTTCTATGTTGTTTAGAGGTGAGGCAGAATTGCTTGGGGGTATTGTTAGCGTTACAATTACTATTGAAGCAAGCGGTTCCGTTGAGAAAGAGGCTCCTACTGCATTAAAACCTAATCCACCGGCAAATTGTGAAGCACAAGTTACTTTTGGTCTCGACATCAGCATCTTCTTAATTATTGATATCAGCTTCAGCGAAAGTTGGAAGGAAAGTCGTCAAATTGCATAATTATAATTCTATCTAAAAAAATAAAACTTAATAATATGTCATTCAAAGAAACAAGATTTACGTTAATGGCACTTCCACAAAAGGTGGATAAAAACGGAATATTATCTTTAAACATAGTGTTTATTCCCCGGAATATTAATCCTCTTACGGAAATGAACACCGAGTATGGTGTAGGCAATAAATCAAAAGCCTTTGTAGATGTAGAGCCTAAATTTGAAATACGAGTTTCCAATAATCCTAATGAATTCCCGGGTACAAAACCCTTAATTGATGAAAAGACTTTAGTGCCAACTACTCCCATTGGCTATTCATCTGTTATGAAAGAAATATATACCACATTACGGGATGCAAAGGACAAAGATTCTAAACCAAAATATTTTAATATTAAAGATTCAAGAAGTTCGGATTATGTTGGGGTTGATATAAAGCACAGAGCACCGGATGCCACAAACAATCGGGAGACTTCTCTTCGAAAATATTTGCCATTGACTTATAGAAATGCGTTTAACTTTACGGCTCCCCGTATAAAAAATGCCGTTACAGACGATAGCTATCATTGTTCTTTTAGGGATCAAAAACCTCATCCAAAATTTGTAGAAGATGACTTTGTGAGTTGGGGAAAAGTGTATGCGCATTTGATGCGCCAACCCTTGATGGCTAAAAAAGCAGGATTGATTTATGAGGCTAAAGTTCAATTGGAGCTTGGCGATTTTGAAAAAGGTGGATGGCTCTATGTTGACATCATGAATGGTACAGATTATTTTAAAGAACAAGAAAAATCCTTGGCTAATACTATTCCTCCTATTGTGACTAGTCCATTTATCAAAAGATATGCGGCACGCATTCCGATTTTAAATAAAAATGAAGAACGCAGTCTGTTTGCAGCTATTCTTTTCCCGGTGCTGAAAGAAGGCGAATCGCCTGTTGGTGTATATGATGAATTATTTATCGAAGCGGCTCAATTCAACGAGGGCTTTGCAACTATAGTTCATGCAAATCAGCCCGTAAGTGGTAACATGCTGCAAGAAGAGCAAGATGGATTTCATCCTCAAAAAGAAGCAGGAATACGTTTGGGTTGGGAAGATGAACAGATTTTGATTTGGTATCTCCGACAGCTAACGAAAGATGAAAGCACAGGGGAAAGCATAGATGCACCACTAGGTGTGATGGGTTATCAAGTAGATGTTAGAAAAATTACTGAAACAGGTCCGAGTAAATGGGAATCTCTAACCACAGTGGTGAGTAATGGCAATATGAAATTGGAAACAATTGATATTGGTTCTTACAAAGGTGAACTGCCCTATCAGGTTTATCCAACCAAAATCTATGATGGTGTCCCTACCAACTTGGATAACTATTGGTTGCCGATGTATTTTGCAAACTGGAACAACGCTTCCTTGGTGTTGCCCGACAAAACAGCCGCAAGAATATATCAAAGTGCCGAAGAGAATAAGTTTCCCGTTAAAATAAGTGACACTTACTTTCCAAGTGATACTGAAACTAAGCTCGTTTATGGTACGGATTATCAATTCAGAGTTCGACTTTCGGATATTAGTGGTGGATGCCCTGACCCCGCTACGCTTTCTCCCGAGCATTTCTCGGTAAGTCATATTGCTGAAACTAAATTTAAAAGATATATTGCCCCTCATTCAATTGGTATTCAAAATAAAAGTTATTTGGATTTCGAAATGAAGGAGCCTGATTTTAAAGATAATTCTTTAATATTATCCCGACCTTTATTGGGCTACCCATCCGTAGTATATACCGGAAAGTATATTGATAATGATCCGGTTGAATTACTCATTATGTCTAGAAATGAGTTAATGGATAAAAAAGCATTTGGCATACCCGATCCTGATGTGGAACGTGTGGAAATTACAGTCGAAGTTGAGACATTAAACATGGATAATTTGGCAAGCGATGATGGTCGTGAGCATTATATCACGTTGTATAAAACCTATCGCAATTTTGTTGCCTTCGACGAAGCTACGCCTGACGGAACTATTGAAGTGCCAATAACTTTTAAAGATGTAAATGTTTTAGATCTTACCGACAAAGTTACACCATTCAAAGACCCTGCCGATAATAAATTTATTAAGTTGTTTGATGGGGAAATAATTTTGCCTACTGCTCGCAATATCCGTTTAACCTTGCGAGCTGTTGGTGCAGAAAACCCTGATTATTGGGGTTTTGAAAACAAAGACGATTCAAACTTAGATTCTCGGTATGGAAAAACAACTGTATTAAGTTTACGAAAAGAATCTGAGAACGAGCAAAATCTATTTACAGATACCATGCTTCCAAAAACCTTACAAGGTATTTATTTACAACCTGACCCCATGAGCAGTAAACACGATCCAATTGCTTTTAAAACATTACAAGGTGGAAATGAAGGCATGCCCGACATAGTGCAGCGTTTGGGAAGCCAATTGGGTGTTGCGGTAAAAGATGGTCTGTCCTTAGTTTCGAATAATGGCGAACGGTTACAATTTTGGTGCAGCAATATGCTGCGTCATAGTATGGCTCCCGATAATAGCAGCATCACCTTTGCCAATAAAAAAGAATTGCAAGACCATTGGTTGGTCTGCACCACGCTAAAAATTGACAGGGATTGGACTTGGGATAGCCTTGATGCTAGCAGCTTTAACATCTTGCGAAGAAGAAATAATGGGGAATTTAAGGAGATTGGCGATTTTAAGTTTACAAAAGATTTAATTATTGGCGATTTAGAATTAAAACGAACAGCTTCCTTTCAATCCATACAAAAAGGAAAAGACGGCTTGATCCATAGAGATTTTACAAAAATTATTTTTATTGACGTGGTGGATGCTAAACCTTTTGATGGTGATTTCCCATCTATCATTAGTTTGCAATATCAAGTGGAACCAAAGTTTAAAGATGGTCTATCACCAAAAGCCGATGAACCATTCAAAACAGAGATCCTGCGCTTGCCGGTTACCATTAATCCTACCCAAACACCAAAGCTAATAGCTGCCGGAATCGCGTTAAGTCCGTATCATCGCAACCTAGAATATTCTGCAACCGAAGTACGTACCCGTTTCTTATGGCTCGAATTTGATAATCCTCCATTAGATAAAAATGATTCCATCTTCTGTCGCGTTTTGGCTTATAGTCCCGACCAATTAATCAGTAACAACCATCCTTCTTTGATGGAAATTCCGCAAGAATCGCCACTTTCTCTCGATCCCGAATATATCAGAGTAGTAACTCCCGATAGTTCGCAAGACAATAATGGTTTGGAAGCGATGCAAAAGATGGAAAAATCTACTGACGACAAACGCTATTTCTATCTCTTGCCTTTGCCTCCCGGTTTGCATCACGAAAGTGCTGAGCTTTTTGGCATGTTTACCTACGAGTTTAGATATGGGCATACCAAGGAAATATGGAGCACGGCGCAAGGCAGGTTCGGCAGAGCTTTACGTGTGGCTGGTTTGCAGCATCCTGCACCTTCTTTATCGTCTATGGTTAATAGAAACGAGAAGATTATATCGGTCAATGCGCCTTTTGCGACCGCTGTATATAATGGCAAAAACGTCACTGCCTCTCCACCTAATACTAGTATTTGGGCATTGTTATACGCCCAGGTGAAACAAGCCGATGGCTTAGATTTTAGAAATATTTTGTTGAGCGAACTCCAATTAAAACCGCTAAAAAGAAAGAATGCTGAGGAGTTGTATAAATCAATAAGCATCTCTTTAGAAAGACAAAATGAAGTGAACAAACGCAAAGATCTTCCAACCATAAATATTACGCATGAATTGATTAAGCAAAATGTCTATCAGCAGATTGCTTGGGATAAAGAAAGTCCGAGACAAGCATTCGGGCGTTGGACCAATCAAGAGGTGGATGAAATGTTGCGACTATATGGTTTGCCTATTAATTCCTCTTTGAGTGTGATATGTGTCGAAGTATTCGGACAAATTACCAATGCTTTTGAGCATATTGATAATTTCGACGACAACAAAGAAGCCATCATTGAAAAAACTTCTCAAGTGTTTAATTACGATATAGCTAATGGTTTGAAACATACACTTAAAAAAGTTGCTCATCCTCCTGAATCAGGTCCTATTGACCCTTTAAATTCGCAGTTAGGCTTGTTTAGAATATTGCGCACATCGCCTTTAACCGAAGTGCCTTTTATTTGCACATCAGAATAATCTAGGAATAGATGAGTTGAAATTAATCAAATTTATTTCCTCTCTAAAGACAACTGATAACTTGGATGTTTTTCCTTGTTTAGTTCCTGCATTTTGCTACATACAAGCACAAGTAGAACTTTATTTCTTGGATACATTCCTATGAATGGAGTATTTAGTCGTTCCTTAATAAAGATATAAACACAAGGTGGTTAATATTTTGCGACACTTTTTTGCTTTTTATTAATGCAGGATTTTGTACCTTTGTCGCATAAAAACCTGCAAATAATGATAGGAAAATCACCCATAAAAA
>CAIOYH010000097.1 GCA_903862465.1 uncultured bacterium
TGGAGCACGTTTTTCCTCTTGAAAAGAAGTTTATCTTGAATGTCTTCAACAACAATGGATGTTGCCGTTGCGGTGAGTGCCAATATCGGTACGTTGGGGATGTAGTCTCTTATTTCGGCTATCTTCAGATAGGGGGGGCGAAAGTCGTAGCCCCATTGCGAAATGCAATGCGCCTCGTCAACCGCCAGCAAATTAACTTTCATGCGTTTGAGGCGTTCGCGGAAAATACCGGTCAGCAGGCGTTCGGGCGATAGATACAGGAATTTGACTTCTTTGTCGAAAACGGCATTGTCGAAGGCGATGTCTATCTGCTCGGTGGTCATGCCCGAATAAACGGCTATGGCTTTGATGCCCCGCGAGCGGAGGTTGGCAACCTGATCTTTCATCAAAGCAATCAAGGGAGAAACCACTATGCACAACCCCTCACGCGCCATGCCCGGCACCTGATAGCACAAGGATTTGCCGCCACCGGTAGGCAACAAAGCCAAGGTATCCTGGTTGGAAAGCACCGCCTGGATGATGTCTTCCTGCATAGGACGGAAACTCGAATAACCCCAATATTTTATTAGGATTTGCTGAATGGTCATGATGGCAAAATTTCTGCTAAATTACACAATATATAAATACCAAGCTCCAAATACCAAATACCAAGCTCCAAATCTTAAATCATAAATCTAAAATCACAAATAGTTCTACTCCGAAAACTCATTCCGTTGCAGTTCTACATGAAACGTGCTGCCAACGCCTTCGGTGGATTCTGCCCAGATTCTACCTTTATGTTTGTCGGCTATGCGTTTCACAAAGCTGAGACCGATGCCTTCGCCGGCGACAGGCGATAAGGGATTAACTCTAAAGAATACATTCCAAATCTTTTCGAGATGACGTGGCGAGATGCCGATGCCGGTATCTTTGATGCTATAAATAACTTTTTGGTGATGGGTTTTACCCTCAACCTCTATCCGTAATGGACGCAATGCATCACGATATTTAAGTGCATTGCCCATGATGTTCGAGAATAATTGGTTCAATTGGTTTTCGTCACCATAACAATCGGGCAGGTCAGCAATGTTTATTTGTGCACCATGTTCTTACATTTGGAAGTGATGTGTGGAAACAATAGCATTGAAGAATTGATTCATGTTAATCTTCTTGATGATGAGTTTGTCTCGCCCGGTGTTGGATATTTTGGATAATCCTTTTAGAAGCATATCCATTTTATCAACAGAATCCAAGATGGCATTTAAGGATTTGGGCATATCTTCAAAGGTGATTTTATCCACTATTTCTTTGTCGGCTGCATCGAGATGCGTGTTGGCTAGGATGGTTTTTAGTGTTTCTGTTTGTGTGCCGTAGCGTAAAGCGTAACCCTGAACACCCACTAATGGTGAGCGCAAATCGTGGGCAATAATCCGCAGATAGTTGGATAGCTCTTCATTTTTTTCGAGCATGTCTTGTTCGGCAATCTTGCGGTCGTGGATATCAACAAAGGAAACAATGATTTTCTTAGGTTTTTCAATCATGGCGACAGAAGCAAGCACGTGTTTGACTTCTCCGCTCTTATGAAAGAACCTGAAATCATACTTTTGTGGTGCTTGTCCGGTTTCAGTGAGCCGTTGGCGGTTGTATTCTTTGAGGCGTTCGAGGTCTTCGGGATGTATTTGGGTGGTCCAACTGATGCCAATCACCTCTTCTTTGGTAAATCCACACATTTGGCAATAGGCATTATTAACCAAAGAAATAGTGGTATCGGGTTCGATTATGACAATGGCTGCTGCATTGTTCTCGAATATAGCATGGAAATGGTCTTTGCTTTCCCGCAGAATCATTTCGGCTTGTTTGCTGTCAGTTATATCACGTCCGATACCAATAAGTGCAATGGGATTGCCTATTTCATCACAAATGGCGGAGGTGGATACAAAAACAGGAAATTCAGTTCCATCTTTCCTTATGTTCAAAAGTTCGCCATTCCATCCTCCCTTCAGCGTGGATGGTAATATCTGCTGTACGATGTCAGAAGGATTGTTGGGCGAACGAACAATACTGATATGTTTACCTATAAGTTCGCTTTCTTCATAGTTATAGGTTTGCAGAAGGGCTCTGTTAACAAAAATGATATTATCGTCCATATCCGTGATACTGACACATTCAGAGATGCTTCGTATGGCATGAGCCAACATAGAGATTTTTTCTTCTGCCTGTTTATGGTCAGTTATATCTGTATTAAACCCATACCAAGTTATGCTTCCATCAGCCAATTTCTCAGGATTTGACTTCGAATAAATCCATTGGATGGGTTTGCCGGGTATTTGCACTCTAAACTCACAAGTAAAGGCTGAGAGATGTTTTGCCGAATATTCTATGTCGTTTATTACCCGTTCGGCATCCTCAGGATATAGCACATTGCCAATAGCCGTAAAGTTGTCCACCACATCTTCGGGTGTGCAACCAAAAATATCACGAATACCTTCTGATGCTATGGGTACGTAATAACTACCATCAGGTCTTCGGGTAAACTGATAGATTAGTCCAGGGGCATTCGCAGAAAGTTTTTTAAATCGTTCATTCCATGCCATGAGCGCCTCTTCAGTTTGTTTGCGTTCGGTCATATCATGGCATACACCAAATATATGTAAAGGGCTTTCATCAGGATTACGTTTATAAATAATCTCATCGCAATCGAACCAATGCCATTTTCCGGCTTTGGATTTTAGTCGATATTGAGTTTTAAGATGCTCGCCATCTTTTAAGGTTGCATACTTGGGGGATGTTTCATGAAGATAGATATTGTAATCATCGGGATGCATAGTAAGTGGCAACACTTTATTGAGCATCTGGTGCATGTCATCCACAGAATAGCCCAAAATACTAACAATTCCATTGTTTATATATACATTTTTATAATCCACAATATCGTAAATATAGATAATCTCAGGATTAAGGTCGATAAGAGAATTGGCAAAACGACTTTGTTCCTTGAGATTTTCTTCCCACTGTTTGCGTTCGGTGATGTCGATAAATGCTCCAAATAATTTAACTAGAACACCATCTTTTGTTTCAGGCAACACTTCATTGAATATCCATTTCACTTTGTTGTCTTTTGCGATTACGCGCAATTCAAAGCTAATTTGTTTCTTTTCTGCATATACTCTTGCAACAATATCATTAAAATAGCTTAAATCGTCAGGATGAATTGCATTTTGGAACACCTCAAGGCTTGGCACTACTTCAGCGGGATTGAATCCAAAGAAATTATAATAATTCTCAGAGAAGTTAGTTTTTTGGGTATGTATGTCATACTCCCAACTGCCCATCTTGGCTATTTGTTGGGCATAGCGCAAGGATGCTTCTTTTTCTATAAGCTTTTCTTCTGCTTGTTTGCGTTGGGTGATGTCTCTTCCTTCACCTATAATAGATACAGGTACGCCACTTTCGTTGCGAATCACTCCGAATTTGCATTCGCACCAAATTGTGCTTCCATCTTTACAGTAAAACTCAAGTTCGATTGTATAAGTAGTATCGTAGTCAGCTTGGGCAAAAAACTTTGGCATCTCCGCTTGCATCAATACTAAGGCTCGTTCGAGCGATTCGGGGGTAAGGTTTTTATCTAAAGGCATTTCTATTAGCTCCCTATCGGTGAAGCCACGTTTCTTTTCTACGGAGGGACTCTGATACGTTATTTTCAAATTCAAATCCATCAGCCAAACAAAATCGTCAACATGGTTGGCTAGGAGTTGATAGAGTTCTTCTGCCTTCTTGCGCTCTGTTATATCAACCACAAAGACAGAAACTCCGATGATAGTTCCTTCAGCATCTTTGATAGGACTGTAATAGTTTTCATAATAGTTTCTTGAAAGTGCATTGTCGCCATATTCCTCTGACAAAACAAACTTTTCGCCGCTAAAGGCGCGGTCGAAATTCTGTTTTGCTCTCTTTTTGTCTTCGCTGTTATGTATGATTGAGAGCATATTCATGCCAAGTGCTATATCTGCTGCCCAAATATGTTTCATCGTAATCTTGTGGAATTTGGTGAAAGAGAGGTAGCAATAATTTGTGTCGAGCGCAAAAATAATGATGCTGTCCGGACTTTCAACTATTGTTTGTAAGAGGACGAAATCTGTCCGATACTTTTCTTCACTCTCTTTCAGCTCGCCTGTCAGTTTTTCTGCTATCCGTTTCGCCCGATAGCGCGTGTTGAACAATGAATAGGATAAGGAAAATAATAATAAACTCATCACCATACCGCTTAGCATCACCGTGAGCGCTTCGCCTTGCAGATAGAGATTTTGTGGGTCAGCTTGGGTGAATTTCAACATCCAAGGTCTTCCATTGAAATGGATGGGCAAGGCAAACTTACGCGAAAGCGAAGTGCTGTTGGCGAGTGTGTCATTTTTTTGACTGTCGTATAAAAGTGCCTTAGTGGATAAGGTGTCGTTATCAAACACCTGTAAACGAATTCTTTTTTGTTGATATAAATCCCAACGTCCGAGGATGCCTCGCATCAAATCGCTCATGCGGTTTGGGCTATAGACCCATCCTTTGATGGCAGCGCGGCGTTGCTCCACGGTGTTGATGGGCATGTCTTGGCGATACACGGGGACATACATCAGGGTGCCCGCTTGCGCGTCATTATCCGTTTCTTGCACCAGTATAACTTTGCCCGAAAGCACCGCTAGGTTCGAATCGCGCGATAGCTCCATCGCTTTGCGTCTAACGGGTTCAGAAAACATGTCGTAGCCAAAGGCACGCAAATTGTCCCCCTCGAAAGGTTCGAGATAGATGATGGAGGTGTATATAGCTCTATCGCCTGCGGGAAAAATATGGTAGGTTGGGAATCCTTCTGAACGGACGCTTTGATTATGTTGCTCCAATTGGCTTTTAGGGATAATCATTGCATAGCCGATGCCTTGTATGCCCGGTAAATTCTTAGTGATACTTGAATGGTCGTAGAAAGTTTGCCAATCATGGCGTGTGATGCTATCTGCAGTTTCGAAAAGAGCTGCTCCACTTCGCAGAAAACCTGCGTGAGCATGCAAACGCCCCGCAACAACAGCCCTGATTTCATTACAAAGCAGTTCAAATTCTTTATCGGCATCCGTTTCGGCTTCATAAACAGAAAACTTTGTGGCTATGGTAGTCAACACCAATCCAATGATAAGAATCGCCAATGATTTCCAAAGGTTTTGTTTTGATATGCTAAGAAATGAGAACAGGGATGCTTTCATAGTGTGCTTTTTTGATAATTATACAATACGTTTTTAATTTATTGTTTGTTTTTTATGTCGAAGCCAAATTGATTTAAAGCGTCAAAAGTACAAAATATATTATTACAATTTCAAA
>CAIOYH010000098.1 GCA_903862465.1 uncultured bacterium
AGACTCATTTGCCTATATGCCAAAGTTGGCAGTATGATGTAGGAGACTCATTTGCCTATATGCCAAAGTTGGCAATATGATGTTGGAGACTCATTTGCCTATATGCCAAAGTTGGCAGTATGATTTCGGAGATTAATTTGCCTATATGCCAAAGTTGGCAATGTGATGTCGGAGATTAATTTGCCTATATGCCAAAGTTGGCAATATGATGTCGGAGATTAATTTGCCTATATGCCAAAGTTGGCAGTATGATGTAGGAGACTCGTTTGCCTATATGCCAAAGTTGGCAATATGATACTGATGTTAAGTTGACTAATATATTATACTTTTTATATTGTTGCCGAACAATATATTATCTGTTTGAAAAGAAATGATAGGGATAATAAAATACTTTCAAAAACATAATTATTAAAAAAAAGAGCCACGGTTTCCCGCAGCCCTTTTTATTTTATATACTTAGTTGCCGAATCACCCCATCAACTAGTTCACTACTATCTTCCGATTAAAGCTGCCTTCAGCGCTAATCACATTCACGAAATAAACCCCCTTGGCGAAGCTGCTCAGGTCTATGCTGACGAGGGATGTGTTATATACATTTTGCAGCATCATACTGCCCAATGCATTATAAATACTGATGGTTGAAGCTGCGTTTCCATTGGGTGTCGGAAGTTGAATATGTATCAAACCGTCCGTTGGGTTGGGATATAGTTGCCACGATGCGTCATCGGTATGCGCATCCACACCTGTGTAATATCCATTGAAATATTCCACATTCTGCACCATATTATGCTTGTCGCAATGCACAATACACACGGGATAGCCCACTCCGTTTGCCAAATAACTATAGGTGTTCGACGAATCGCGGAGGTATTCTGTGGCATACACCTGTATCCCACTGAACTTGCCATAAACGCTATCTATTTCGGTGATATATTCATGCTCACGCAACACATTCGGATAGGTGCCATAGGGCGTGGTTATGGAACCACAGGCATCTGCTATTATTTGTTTTTTGATAGTGCGCACATAGAAGGTGTCCACGTCGGCGGGATGATTGTCCATGGGCAACACCCAACGACCATAAGCCGTAAACATACTGCCATACGTAGCAGGCGCACCGATGACCAATTCGGGTGGAGCGTTCTGCACGTCCACGCCTGCAAACTGCCCCGATTCGGGACGGAACCCCATAACCCAGAAGCCCGTGGTGTCGCTTTTCCAAAAGCAATAGCCATTGCCCGGACCTACGGGAGCACCGCCATACAAACTGCCATACATGTCGCCCGGTCCGTAGGTATAGATGTTGGATAGGGGATAGGTACTTGCGTAAGGCGTGGTGGAAGTCAGATGATACTCAGCATATTTGGGATATTGCATCTGCAGGTTGGCATAGTTCCACACCTGCCCGGGAGCCGCTGCGCCCAAGGATACGTTGGTAACAGTGTCCACTGCCAACATCACCGACAAGCCATTGTAAGGCAAATCAGCACCCGTAATCGTGATGCCGCAGCCTGCGCCTGTGGTATAACACGTGGAAGTGTCGGCGCAGCCTTTGTAGGTCACGATAACCGCATAACTGCCGGGGTTCACCGCCGTAAAACTTTGATAAGTTTGTCCTGCCAGAGGCGCGAAACTCGGACAACTCACCCATTGATAGGTAGCGCCCGCCTGATTGGAGATGAGGGTATTTCCGTTTTGAGTCACATTTACGTTGACCGTGATGACCGTCACATTGAAAGTCTGAGCTGCCGACGAACCGTTGGTATTGTTGGCGGTTACGGAAATCGTACCGCTCGACATCACCAAGGCATTGATGCTATTGATGGTGCTCGAACCACTCCAACCGCTTGGCAAAGTCCATGTATAACTTGTTGCGCCATTCACCGGGGAGATATTATATGGGTTGATACTTCCTTTGCACACCATTTCGTCACCAACGATATCCCCCGGTTGTGGTGGTGGACCGGCGATGTAAACCGAAGAGCATGCAGACGTATCCGAACAGCCACTTTGGGTGACAATAACGGCGTAGCTTCCCGAAAGAGCAGGGGTGTAGCTCTGAGCGCTTTGTCCGGCAATGATGCTGTAGTCAACGCAATTCACCCATTGGTAGGTGGCTCCAGTTGCTGCAGCCGTCATGGTGTTGACCGTTTGATTGATAACTGTATTTACAGTAGTAACCGTTACATTAAACGTCCTTGGTGCTGACGAACCCCATTGGTTGTTGGCAGTAACGGATATAACGCCACTCGAACCTGCCGCAGCCGTGATGCTGTTGGTGGTGCTTGTGCCCATCCATCCGCTAGGCAATGTCCATGTGTAGGAAGTAGCGCCACTCACAAGAGCTACGCTGTAGGTATTGGTGCTGCCAAAGCATACGTTTGCCATACCGGAAATAGCCCCGGGCATTGCGGGCACTGTGCCGCCAGGACCGTTCACCTTCCGTATGGTATGATTCTCATCTGTAATATAAATATTGCCTAAAGCATCCACTGCCACGCCCTCGGGACCATTCAAAGTAGCCGAGGTGGCGGGACCGTTGTCGCCGCTATAACCATTGATGCCATTGCCTGCCACTGTCGTGATAATGCCTGTGGCAATGGTAACTTTACGAATCACATTGTTGCCATCATCGCAGATATAAAAATTGCCGGCAGCATCAAAGGCAACGCCCAAGGATGGGTCGTTCAGTTTGGCAGAAGTTGCCAACCCATTGTCGCCTGTATAACCTGCCACGCCAGTTCCGGCAACGGTGGTGATGATACCGGTCGCTTTGTTCACCTTGCGGATGGTGTTGTTGCCATATTCTGAAATATACATATTGCCTGCTGCGTCCAATGTGATGCCATCGGGAGCATTAAGTTTGGCAGAAGTTGCTTGTCCGTTGTCGCCGCTGTAACCTGCCGTGCCATTGCCCGCCACCGTGCTGATGATGCCTGTTGTGGCAGTAACCTTACGGATTACGTTGTTGTCTCGGTCGGCAATATAGAGGTTGCCAGCCACGTCCACCGCCACATCCCAAGGATTGTTGATGTCGGCATCGGTAGCCAAGCCGCCATCGCCCACCCAGGGCCAACCCATGCTGAATATCGTCCCATTGCCCGCCACAGTAGTGATGATGCCTGTGGAAACAGTAATCTTGCGTATCACATTGTTTAGATTATCTGCCACATAGATATTGCCCGCAGTGTCTATAGCAACACCGAAGGGATATGCCATATAAGCCGAAGTTGCCAACCCGCCATCACCGCCATAGTACCAGTTGCTACCATTATAGTTATAATAAGTTCCGGCTATCTTGGAAATGACGCCCGTAACGGCATTAATTTTGCGAATCACATTATTGCCGTTGTCGGCAAATATGATGTTTCCCGCAGCGTCGGGTCGAATCCCAAATGGGATATACAATTTAGAAGCTGTAGCCAAGCCCCCATCTCCCGTGTGACCTGCCGTGCCGTTGCCGGCAATAGTGTGGATGTAACCTACTTGTGCTTTTGATACTACGCATAATAATACCATAGCAATAAATAATACTCTTGTTTTCATAAGATATAAATGTAATTGAAGAAAGAATTGAGATGCGAAATTAAACAAAAGAATTCAATTACAAGCAATCCTATTAAAAATTATTTACAAAGAAGAAGAAAATCAAAGCTGATAGAAGAAAAACAAATGCAGCAATAAGCAACAGCATCATCATTATTTCCTTAGAAATAGTATCGAATGAGATGCTCCTATTGCAATAATATCACTTCAAAAAATAACAATAAAACAATCAAACAATATAGCCATTTATCAAAAAAGACAAACAACCAATCTAAATAATCCCACTATTGACCAAGATACCGCTCCGCCTCAATAGCTGCCATACAGCCTGTGCCTGCTGCCGTTGTAGCTTGCCTGTACACATGGTCTTGGATATCGCCTGCGGCAAATACACCTTCTACGCTAGTCTGCATACTGCCAGGTTTTGTTATGATATAGCCCGTTTCGTCCATCTCCACTTGCCCTTTGAATATCTCTGAATTGGGCGTATGACCGATGGCAACAAAAACACCATTTACATCCAATTGCACCCGTTCGCTTGTTTCGATATTTTTTAGCACAATACCGTCCACGCCATTGTCGCCTGTAACTTCCGTGGGGACATAACCTAACATCATCTCGATATTAGAGGTGTTGAATGCTTTGTGTTGCATAGCCTTCGATGCACGAAACTCCTTGCGGCGATGTATCAGATACACCTTGCGACACAACTTAGCCAAATAGGTAGCTTCTTCCAAAGCAGAATCGCCTCCGCCCACTATCGCCACATCTTGTCCTTTATAGAAAAACCCATCGCAGGTGGCGCATGCCGAAACACCATAGCCTCTCAGCTTTTGCTCAGAGTCTAATCCCATCCATTTTGCAGTGGCGCCTGTAGCGATAATCACCGCATCAGCCAAAAGCGTGTGCTCTTCATCTGCAACGACTTTAAATGGTCGTGAAGAAAAATCCACACTCGTGATAACGCCCCAACGCACATCTGCGCCAAAACGTTCGGCTTGCCGTTTCAAATCTTCCATCATTTGATTGCCATCAACACCATCGGGATATCCGGGGAAGTTCTCCACTTCGGTAGTGGTAGTTAATTGTCCGCCCGGCTGCATCCCTTGATACACAACAGGTTTCAAATCTGCACGTCCGGTATAAATGGCTGCTGTGTATCCCGCAGGACCTGAACCAATGATTACAACTTTTACTTTTTCAATTTCAGTACTCATATCTTTATATTTTAATATTAATGACAATAAACGGTATCATACGTGGCACCATATCCCGTCCATGAACCTAAAGCACCACCCACAATGTTGGTCGGTACACTTGTGGTAGAAGAAAATGGATTGCCACCCGAGAATATTTCAGACTCTGCAGCTTTCCAAAACTTATAACTTTCATAATCTAAAGTGCATAACTTTGTAATGACGGTATCGCCCACTCTATAACCTAATCCTCTTGTGTTATTATCAGTTGGAGGTATGATATTGCTTGCCATGCCATGATACAATTGCGATGTAAATGTCTGCCCACTAAAAAACTTATCATCCCAAACGGAACCAAATATAGGAATAAAATCTGCATCATTATTCAAAATCTTAGTATAAGCACGATAGTAGTTATACACCGAACCATCATCAGTTGCGGAGGCATATATATTACCAATAGTATCATTATTTGGATTTAACTTAAACCATACGGTGTCGAACGTTGCCAGATTTTGAATAGTAGTAACGGATGAATAGCTCTTTCCCTCTGCAGTTATGTTCAGCGTATAGGTTTTGCCCACTTCGCCTTTTATGGTTTTTCCTATGTACATATAGGTTGGAAAATAGCTAGTATCAACTCCGGTAAGAGTTTCTGTAATACTTCCATCGCTCACAGTTACAACGGCACTTTTCACTAAGGAGGAAAGCAATGCAGCCAAATCTATGGGCGAAAAGTAGGGGGATGATTTAGTTAATATTACAACCGGACACTTGTTGTTTTCAATCCATCCCTCCACAACAAGTTTTGAGGGTTCATTAGGCAAATCTATAGTGATTTGCTTTTCACATGCAGTGAAAACAAAAATACTTATGATGAGCAGTAGTAATAGCTTGGTAGATATTTTCATAACCATAATATTAAAATTTAAAGTTCCAGGTAACTGAAGGAATAATTGGGAATAAAGAAACCTGTTTGGCAACCGTTTGCAAATTAAAATCGGGCAGAATGGTTCCTGTGGTCTCAAAGTAGATGTAGTAAGGATTCATACGACTATAAACATTATAGATGCCAAAGTTCCAACTAGAGTGAAATCTTTTTCCCGGCTTCTCTTTTCCTTCATAAGTAGCTGATATATCCAAACGATGATATGCCGGCATCCTGAAAGCATTCCGCTCACTATATTCATTTACAATATTTCCTGATAAGAAATAGCGCGACACAGGCAGTGTCATGGCATTTCCGGTAGCATAAACCCAAACCATGGATATAGACCAACGTTTCCCAAGTTCTTGTGTAATGACGATTGAAATGTCGTGCCTACGATCGTACTTTGCATAAAACACCTTGCCTTGATTAATTTCAGGGAACTTCCGTTGTGTCCAAGACAAAGTATAACCAATCCAACCCGTAGTCTTTCCCAAACGCTTCTTTATATATATCTCAGCACCATACGACCAACCTCTTCCATAAGTAAAGTTATTGTCTGTATTATTCTTTAAATTATCTTCAGGCTGCGAACCTTCTTTGAATTCTATCTGATTCCGCATATCTTTATAATATAACTCTAGAGAAGTCTCCCACATGTTTTTTCTGAAATTTTGGAAATACCCGATAGAATATTGGTAACCAATCTGTGGTTTCACAAGGGAAGTACTAGGCACCCATATATCCATTGGCAGCGAAACAGATGTATAGGAGACCAAATGGATATACTGATAATTCATAGAAAAGGATGCTTTAATGGAAGAATGAGATTTTATGCCGAACTTAATGGAGACGCGCGGTTCCAAACCTTGATACATTTTAATAAGTTCGCCTCTTTTATAGGAAATAGTATCAGATATCTTTCCAATATTATCCAAGTTATAACGGTCGTATGGTCCCACGTGGAAGAACATGGAGTAACGAAGCCCACCACTAATCTTGATTTTTTCGGTCACATCAAAATCATCAGACACATAGAATGCAAGTTCATGGGAGTAAAGTTTTACTTTGCCACCTAAATCAAATACGGTGGTGTCTGATCTTGCAGAGGCATTGTTAGGTGTAAATATATGATAGGTATATTCCGTTCCAAACTTAATATTATGGCGGATTGCAGGAATATAGGTAAAATCGAGTTTAGCACTATAATCTTTTATCCCTGAATAGAGTTTCATTTCATACAGACTTTGGTCAGCTTTTAAATTGAATTTATAATCACTATAGACGAAAGTTGTATTTGAAAATAATTTTTCATTAAATAGATGATTCCAACGAATACTAGCTGTAGCGTTACCCCAATCTATTGAATTGGAGAAGTTTCCACCTCCTTTTAGATTGAAAACATCTTTGCCAAAATATCCACTCAAAAACAAACGATCTTTATCGGAGAAATAGTAATTGATCTTCGCATTCAAATCATAGAAATAATATCCCCCTTTTTTGAATGGAGAGGATGACTTCAAAAATGGACGCATCAGCAAATCGATGTAGGTTCTGCGTCCAGAAACAATAAAAGAGCATTTGTCTTTTTTTATGGGACCTTGAATTGTCAATCGTGATGAAATCAAACCTAGTCCCCCATCAATTTCAAATTTTTTATTGTTACCTTCTTTCATAGAGATATCCAACACTGAAGCTAAACGACCTCCATAGTTTGCAGGCATCCCGGCTTTTATCAGTTCAACATTCTTAAGTGCATCAGCATTAAAAACTGAAAAGAAACCAAGCAAATGAGAGGCGTTATAGACCACTGCTTCATCCAATAAAATTAAATTTTGATCAGGACCTCCTCCTCTAACATAGTAGCCCGTATTGCCTTCGCCCGCAGAAAGAACTCCGGGAGTCAATTGTATGGCTTTAATAATATCTACTTCCCCAAAAATAGCAGGCAATTTTTTCATCTTCTCGATGGGGATATCCACGCGCCCTACGTCAGTGCTCTGTATATTCTTGTCTTCACGTTGCCCGGATATAACAACTTCTTTAGTAGTAATAACATTGGGCTCGAGGCTTACATTGATTTTGATGTTTTTATCGAGTGTAATTTTTTCTTCATAATCTTTATAACCTACAAAAGATGACACGAGATTATAAACGCCTTTATCAACCGTGATGGAATAAAATCCATAAGTATTTGTCGAAACGCCTTTCATAAGTTCCTTCAAATACACATTTGCACCAATAAGAAACTCTCCTGTGTTTGCATCCTTTACGGTCCCACTAATAGTGAAACGTTGTGCATGCACTGTAATTGTTGCGAACGTGAGGAGTAAACCGCAGACATATATATATAGTAGATTTTTTTTCATTTTTAAATAAACGTTGAGAATGCAAAATTAGTGAATGTTGGCGTATAAAAATAAATTTATTTCAGATTTTATCAAATAAAAATTTTTATATTCGCAAAAAGATGTAATTTTGTGGTCTCGATTAAAAATAAAAAAAACATTTCGAGGTGTGGCACTTTGACTAACGTACCCTGACATGGATGTCGGGATGGTAGGTAGTCCTATTGTTCATAAAATAATAAAAATAATTCGTTCTTAAAAAAAAATATTCGGGGTGTGGCGCAGTTGGCTAGCGTACTTGCATGGGGTGCAAGGGGTCGGAAGTTC
>CAIOYH010000099.1 GCA_903862465.1 uncultured bacterium
CGGATGCGTTCATCGTCGCTATTTTTTTCTCTTTCGCTTTCGCGGATGCTCATTTCCCTCTCAGGAATGCAACGCTGATGACACAGATATCACGAAACGCTAATAAAATATCATTTTCGTGGACGCTGTTTTTGTTAATATGGCGAAGAAATCATATTTTATCATATAAATCAGCACAATCTGTGGTCAATATAGCGTAATCTGTATTCAATTTACTGCCTTTTGGTTGCTATAATTAAGTCTTCGCGAAGCAGATAAATTCTTTCGCTTATCGGATAAATGATTTCGCTTACGCGGAAGACCATTTTTTAGTCAGATTTTAACTTCCGCATGAGCGAAACTATCTTCCACCTTTCAGATTTCTACTTCCGCACGAGCGATAGTTACTTCCGCCTTTCAGATTTTTACTTCCGCGCGAGCGAAACTTACTTCCGTGCTTCAGATTCCTACTTCCGAGTTTCCGATTTCTACTTCCGCATAAACGAAACCATCTTCCGCCCTGCCGAATTTTACTTCCGCGTAAGCGAAATCATCTTCCGCACGAGCGAAACCTTCTTCCGCCTGAACGAAACTATTTTTCGTTGATCAAATTTTTACTTTCGTGCTTATTTTTTCAATATACGCGTAAGCTTTATGCTTAATAATGTGCAGTTTAGCCTTATTATTAGCTATGGGGTCTGTTTTTTGGATGAGATCGTATTTATCCTTGAAAAAATCAGCGTAAAACCATGAATGTTAAAAAGGAATCCCACACAAGCCGACACTCTAAATCGTCGAAAAATGGCTAGACAGTAAATTTTTTTCTATAAAATGTACATATCTCCGAAATATGTTGTACTTTTACTTTTTATTTCAAAAACATATATGCCAATACCTGCAACCTAAAAGTAAAAAAGTCAAAAAGCCTTAAAGTCTCGTCTCATGAAAAAAGAACCCTTATCCGCCGCCGCCCTCCTGCGCCAAAAAGCCGAAGAACAACTGAAAGCACAAACCCATGGCGATGCTGCGCCCCGTTCGGACATAGATACCCTGCGGCTCGTTCACGAATTGGAGGTGCACCAAATTGAGCTCGAAATGCAAAACGACGAACTCATGTTGGCAAAACATAAAGCGGAAGATGCTGCTCACCAATTCACCGATTTGTATGACTTTGCCCCTTCGGGCTATCTGTCCCTTTCGCGCGAAGGCAACATCACACAGCTGAATTTTAGGGCAGCAAGTTTGCTAGGCAAAGAACGTGGCAATTTGCTCAACAAACGCTTCGGGCTATATGTTTCTCTCGAAACCCAAGCCGTCTATACTCTTTTTTTTGGAAGCATATTCGAGAACAAAGGCAAACAATCATGCGAAATTAACCTGATTTCAAACACCGCCGAACCGACCTGCGTTTTCCTAAAAGGGATTTATGTCGAAGTTGACGACAAATGCATCGTCACCCTATTTGATATCACCGAACGCAAAAAAGCAGAGGAAAAACTAAAAAAGAGCGAAGAAAAATATCGCCTACTCTTCGAAAACATGAATGAAGCTTTTTCCCTGAACGAAGTCATTTTGGATGAAAACAAAAATACTAAGGATTTCCGCATCCTGCTAACAAATAAAGCTTATGAAAAACACACAGGCTTAAAACCTGAAGCTATTATCGGAAAAACGATACTCGAAATTATGCCTGATGCCGACCTTGCGCAAATAGAAGCGTATGGCAAAGTAGCACTTACGGGCAATTCCATAGTCTTTGAATATTTCTCAAAAACATTTAGCAGACACATGCGTGTCAAAGCGTTTTGTCCTGAACCCGGAAAATTTGCAACTATATTTGAAGATATCACCGAACGAAAACAGGCAGCAGAAACCATAAAAATAAGCGAAGCTCGCTACAGTGCCCTATTCAATAACTCGCCCATGCCCTTAGCAATAAACAATGAGCACCTGCAAATCACCTTCCTGAACTCGGCATTTATCAAGATGTATGGCTACACCTTGGAAGATATCCCCACCCTCGACCAATGGTTTCCCAAAGCCTATCCCAACAAAGAATATAGAGCCATTATTGCCGATGCATGGTTAGCAGAACTTACACGGGTTATCCATACCGGCGACGCATTCGTTCCCCTAGAGGCAAACATCACCTGCAAAAACGGAAGCCACCGAACCGCTTTGGTAAGTGCCTCTCCCTTTTCTCCTGAGTTCGAGGGCGAATATTTAATCGTGTTTCAAGATATAACAGAGCGGAAAAAGGCAGAGGAGTCTCTCAAAGAAAGTGAAGAAAAATATCGCGAGCTTTTCGAAAATTCCTTGATGTCAATTTCTGTGGTAGATCTTACAGGGAAACTTGTTCATGCCAACGCAGCCTATGCTCGCATGTATGGTTATAAAAGTGTCGAAGAAATGATAAACCTCGGCATAAATACAGAAAAGTTTTATGCTAATCCCAACGATAGAAAAAAAGTGTTGCAAATCATGCAGCAAGAAAGCCAACTACAACCCTGCGAAATTGAAGTAGTGCGCCGAGATGGAACACATATCTGGGTGTTAGTTTCAGCACAAGTAATAAAAGATACGGCAGGCAACCCGATTTTATACCAAGCCGACCATATTGATATAACCCAGCGCCTACATGCAGAAAAGGCTTTAAAAGAAAGTGAAGAAAAATTTAGAAACTTCTTTAACCTCACGGCTGACTTGGTTGTGATTGCCTCCCTCGATGGCTATTTTCTGCAAATCAATCCCAATTGGTCAAAAGTGTTGGGCTACTCCGATGAAGAACTTCTAGGCAAACCCTATTTAGAATTTGTTCACCCCGACGACAAACAAAATACCATAGACGTTATCAGTGAGAAACTAAAACAAGGCGAAACCGTATTTCTTTTCGAGAATCGCTATCTAAAGAAAAATGGCGACTCCGTATTGCTCGAATGGACCTCCAGCCCGAACATGGAATTGGGCCTTACTTTTGCCATCGCAAGAGATATAACCGAACGCAAAAAGGCAGAAGCTGTTTTGCACGACATCATCGAAAAAAATCCGATGTCCATCCAAATCGTAAACCCGGAAGGATACACACTTCAGGTAAACGCTGCCCATTTCAATCTTTTTGGTAGTGCGCCTCCATCCACATTTTCTATATTTGAAGATTTGCAACAAAAAGCCTATGGCGACTATATCTCCCAAGCCAAAAATGGTGATGTGGTTCACATGCCCGATATTTTTTACAATACCCACGATATTTCTCCCGAATTGCCCGACATGCCCCGATGGATACGCGCCCTCATATTCCCCTTGAACGACAGCACCGGCAAACCCGAACGTTATGTGCTTATGCACGAAAACATCACCGAGCGCAAACAGGCGGAGGAAGCACTCAAAGTTAGCGAAGAAAAATATCACGAGCTCTCGGATAGTATTACAGATGTATTTTTTGCATTGGATAAAGATTTGCTTTACACTTATTGGAACAAAGCTTGGGAAACCCTAACAGGTGTTACTGCCGAAAATGCCATCGGGAAATCTCTTTTGGATATATTCCCCGACAACCCCGAACGGCAACAAGTAGAAAATTTGGTTCGCAACGTCAACGAAACTAAAACACAAAAGCAAATTGTGGTGAACTATCCGGGAAACAACGCTTATATTCATGAAATAACTGCGTATCCCGGTGATGGAGGTGTTTCTGTTTTTGTTAAAGACATCACCGAGCGCAAACGTGCCGAACAACAACTGCAACAAGCCTCCGAAAACTGGAGCAAAACCTTCGATGCTATTCAAGACGGCATTATCCTGCTCGACCAAAACCAAAACGTCATGGCTAGCAACCAAGCCTTCTTGAGTTTTGTGGGCAAAACAAAAGAACAAGTCATAGGAACACGTTGCTACGAAATAGTTCATGGCACCGAATGTCCGGTCGAACACTGCCCATTCGTGAAACTAAGTTGGAGCAAAAAACGCGAAACCACCGAAATGGAACTCAACGGCATCTCCTGTCAGGTGATGGTTGACCCCATAGTTGATTCTGAAAACAAGCTCATAGGTGCTGTGCATATCGTAACCGACATCAGCCAACGCAAAAAAGCCGAAAAAGCCATTCAAGACAAAGTTGTAGAATTGCAACGTTTCTTTGATGTCACCATTGGTCGCGAACTCAAAATGATTGAACTCAAACAAGAAATCAACGAACTAGCTCGGCAATTGGGCGAACAGGAAGATAGATATTTGATTGTGGATTGAGTTGAAAAATGACAGATAACAGCCAACATATCGCCCAACTTCTCATGCAATTTCATGGCATTGATGTTTCGCCTTTTGATGAAACGTTTTTGGAAAAATCCTTGCAGAACCGTATCGACGAAATCAACTGCCTGACTCACGAAGACTATTATGTCTTTTTGCGGAAAAACAAAAAAGAAGGCACAAGGTTTTTACATTCTCTGTTTATATGCTACAGCGAGTTCTTTCGAAACGCACTTACCTTTGGCGTTTTGGAGCACATCGTTTTGCCGGCGCTCATCGCGAAGAAAATAAACGCTAAGCAAAAAGAAATCCGAATTTGGTCTGCTGCTTGTGCTGCCGGACATGAAGCCTACAGCGTAGCCATGCTATTGGAAGAGTTGAAGAACGGCGATGCAAATAAATTCAGCTACCGTATTTTCGCTACCGACCAAAGCCAAGCGCAAATCAACGAGGCACAAAAGGGACATTATGCAGATACGGCACTCAATAATCTAACAATAAAAAGACTCAACAAATGGTTTGCTAAGCACGGAAACAGCTATACCATAAAACCGGAACTTAAAATGCATATTGATTTCTCCGTGTTCGATTTGTTTAACCCTGAATCGAATGCCCCGCCGGCGAGCATCTTTGGCGATTTCGATTTGGTGATATGTGCCAACCTCTTATTCTATTACAAACCCGAGTATCAGAAAACCATACTCGCAAAGACAAATAAGTGTCTTGCGAAAGGAGGTTTTTTGATGACGGGCGAAACAGAAAGAGATATTTTGTCGAAAAACGATTATAATGAAGTATATTTGCAGTCAGGAATTTTTCAGAAACAATAAACCATGAATATAAAAAACATAAAAGTCAGCACGCTCTTATTTACGAGTTTATTTCTTTCCATGTCCTTAGTGATAACCTTGGGTTTAATAGCAATAAACCAAAATAATAAACTGCAAAAACAAACAGAGACTTTTTTTAATCACCCCTATCAAGTCCGTTTAGCAATAGGTAAAATTTATACGGATATAGGCGCTATGCGTTTGGGTCAAAGGGACCTGTTATTAAATTTAAGCTCAGAAAGCAATTCCCAAGAGATGGAAGTTCTTTCGGAAGATATACGTGCGCAATTTGACATTATTAAATCACAATTTTTAGGCGATAAAAAAGATGCTGAAAAAGCATACGATGCTTTTCTGAAGTGGGAAACCGCCCTCAACGAAAGTTTGGATTTAGCCATATCGGGACAAAAAGAACAGGTGATTAAAGAATTAGGCACGAAAGGAAAACTTAGTGTTTTGAAAGAGGACATGAATGCAAAACTCCAAGCACTCGATTATTTTGCCTTGAAAAAAGCAGAAAAAATAAATGCTGAATCCGACGATTACTCGAACACCGCCAACCACCAACTGATTATCGTAATTGCTATCTTTCTTGCCATTTCAGTGATAGCCAACCTAAGTTTGCTGCGAACGATTCGCAAGCCACTTAAAGCGCTCGCAAATGCAACGGAAAGTTTTCACGAGGGCGATATGACAGCCCGCAGTTCCTATGATGTGAAAAATGAATTTGGGGAATTGTCAAATTCGTTCAATACCATGGTTGCAAGCATTCAATTAAATTCTACCCTTGACAAGAAAGTGGCAAGCCTTGCCGCTCTCATGTTAAGCGAATACGATGTAAAAAAATTCTTTCGAGCCACGCTTAGTTCTCTTGCCGAGCACACAGGGTCCCAAATGGCTGCCATTTATTTGTTGAGCGATGATAAAAAACACTTTGAATATTTTGAGTCCATCGGATTGGATAGCAATGCACGAAAAGCTTTTGCTGCCGATATGTATGAAGGGGAGTTCGGACCTGTCATCGCTTCGCGGTCTATTCAACATATTAAAAATATACCTGCGGAAACTCGTTTCGAATTTTATACCGTGAGCGGGAAATTTACGCCCCGCGAAATTATAAGCCTCCCCATCACAGCCGACGGCGAAGTGGTTGCCATAATCTCTCTGGCAAGTATCAATGTATATGAAAACGCTGCCCTGTTGTTGCTCGACCGAATACTAGTTACGCTTTCCGCCCGCGTGGAAGGTATATTGGCTTTCCATAAAATGAAAGAATTTGCCGAAAAGTTGGATGCTCAAAACCATGAATTGGAAGCCCAAAAAACCGAACTGTCATCACAATCGGTGGAGTTGATGGCGCAAAACAATGAACTCGAAATGCAGAAACGGCAATTGAGCGAAGTGAGCCGCTTAAAAACAAACTTCCTCTCGAATATGAGCCACGAGCTGCGGACGCCGCTGAACTCTGTCATTGCACTGTCGGGTGTGCTCAACCGTCGCCTTGCCAATCAAATTGGTGAAGAAGAATACAGCTATTTGGAAGTGATTGAGCGCAACGGAAAACATCTCTTGAATTTGATTAACGATATTTTGGACATCTCACGCATAGAAGTCGGGCACGAAGAAGTGGAAGTTTCAAGTTTTAATATGAACGCTTTGATTGCTGATGTGGTGAACATGATAGCACCTCAAGCCAATCAGAAAAACATAAAACTCCTGCATCCGGAAAAAGAGGTGAAGCTAGAAGTTTCAAATGACCCCGACAAATGTCGCCATATCTTGCAAAATTTGATAGGCAATGCCATCAAGTTTACCGAAAAAGGTAGGGTTGAAATCAACGCTGCTCTTAAGGATTCCTCCATAGAAATAACAATAATTGATTCCGGCATCGGTATTGCCGAGAAGCATCTGCCGCATATCTTCGACGAATTTCGCCAAGCCGACGGCAGCACCTCGCGACGCTTTGGCGGGACTGGATTGGGACTTGCAATTGCACAGAAATATGCGAACTTGTTGGGCGGAGTTATCACGGTGAAAAGCACCATGGATGTCGGCTCAGAATTCACGCTCACCTTGCCACTGCATTATACCGCAGAAAAAAGAATAGCGGTAGCCGAACCGGGGATTGCCGTCAATCTGTCAACTAAAAAAATAACACCCATGCCGCAAGAAGGCAATGCCGCCAAGACTATATTGTTGGTGGAAGATAGCGAACCTGCCGTGGTTCAGATTAAAGATTTTTTAGAATCGAGTGGGTATAACATTTTGGTGGCTCGCAATGGCTATGAAGCGCTTCACCTCATCGGGCAGACGATACCCGATGCCATGATATTGGATTTGATGATGCCCGAGGTGGATGGATTTTCGGTGTTGCAAACCATTCGCGAAGCGGAAGCGACAGCTCATATTCCTGTGCTGATACTAACGGCAAAACACATTACAAAAGAAGAATTGCAGTTCTTAAAGCGTAACAATATCCACCAACTAATTCAGAAGGGAGACGTGAACGGCAGCGAATTGATGATGGCGGTGGAGGCTATGGTGTATCCTGTAACCGTCGGAACTAATGTTGTTCCTCAATCCGATTTACCAAGCATCGAAGGGAAACCTGTGATTCTGGTGGTGGAGGATAATGAGGACAATATGACGACCGTCAAGGCTTTGCTTGCGGGGAATTACATAGTGGTGGAGGCAGTGAACGGCAAAGAAAGTATAGAAATGGCGCAGCTACATAAACCCCATCTGATTTTGATGGATATAGCCCTGCCCGACATGGACGGCATTGAAGCATTTAAGAATATACGTAAAAATTTACAGTTACAGCATACCCGCGTCATTGCCCTCACGGCGAGCGCCATGATATCGGACCGCGAAGCCATTTTATCCTATGGCTTCGATGCGTATATTGCCAAACCCATTGATGCAAAAGTATTTTTCAGAACCATAAACGAAATACTGTATGGAAAATAAAAAACCTAAAGTCCTTGCGATTGACGACAACCCGGATAACCTCATCAGCATAAAAGCGCTGATAAAGGAGTCATTTCCCTTTGCCCAAATCTTTACCGCGCTGAATGGAATCCAAGGAATCGAAATTGCTGCCGCCCACGACCCCGACGTCATCTTGTTGGATATTGTTATGCCCGACATGGACGGCTTTGAAGTCTGCAAAAAGTTGAAAGCCGACGAGGCGCTGAAGGATATTCCCGTGGTGTTTGTAACTGCCTTGAAAAGCGATAAACAAAGCCGCATCTACGCCTTAGAATGTGGTGCCGAAGCCTTTCTGGCAAAACCTATGGACGAAAGCGAACTGACGGCTCAGATTCGCGCTATGGTGAAAATCAAAGCCGCCAATGTGGACAAGCGCGACGAAAAAGAACGCCTGAAAGATTTGGTGGAAGAACAAATAGCACATCTGAAAGAAGCCCAAAAAGCTACCTTGAACATGATGGATGATTTGAAAAAAGAGAATGAGAAACGAAGAAAAACGGAAATCGAACTCCGCCAAACAGAAGAACGATACTCCAAAGCCTTCAAAACTTCCCCTTATGCCATCCTTATAACCGGTATAAAAGATGGAAAATTTTTGGAGGTGAACGATGCCTTTATCGGCATGTCAGGCTATTCCTA
Organism: uncultured bacterium; assembly: GCA_903862465.1. Lineage (GTDB taxonomy): Bacteria > Bacteroidota > Bacteroidia > Bacteroidales > CAIWKO01 > CAIWKO01. Next base: position 8,688 of record CAIOYH010000099.1, read on the forward strand.
TGAGGAAATTATTGGAAATTCATCCATTGCCTTGAAATTTTGGGCAAATATTGAAGACAGAAATCAAGTGGTTGCCAGTCTCATGAAGGGCGAAGAAGTGAAGGGTAAGGAGTTTCAATTCAAAAGAAAGAACGGAGACGTCTTGACGGGCTTGTTTGCTGCTCACATTATTCAGCTAAACAACGAACGTTATATTTTATCCAGCATCAATGATGTGAGCGAGCGCATCCAAATCACGAATGCTTTGGTGGAGAGTGAGCGTTTGCTCAGAGAGTCGCAGACTATAGCGAATTTGGGCAGTTTTGTGTGGAATTTGTCGAACGGAATCTGGAATAGTTCCACGATTCTGGATACAATTTTTGGGATAGACGAAACATATTTTCGCACTTTGGAAGGCTGGATAAATATTGTGCATCCCGAATGGCGCGATATTATGCTAAATTATGTGACTGAGGAGGTGTTGGGTAAGCATCAAAAATTTGACAAAGAATATCAAATCATCCGCCCTAGCGATGGTGGAGTCCGTTGGCTGCATGGTGTTGCCCAATTGGAGTTTGACCAAAACCATCTGCCGACAAAACTCATAGGAACCATCAGCGACATCACCGAGCGCAAGGAAATCGCAGAACGCCTGTTGACAGAAAAAAGATTGTTGGATACAATAATTGAAAACATTCCGGATCAAATCTATTATAAAGATAAAAATAGCCGCTTTGTGGTTTGCAACGCTGCCGTGGCATCCAATAGCGGCGTCGCGTTTTCCGATGATATGGTAGGCAAAACCGATTTCGATTTCTTTAAACCCGCTTTAGCAAAACAATATTTTGAAGAAGAACAAGCGCTGATGAAATCGGGGGTGCCGCTAGTGAATCATGAGGAAACGGTCATAAATGCTGATTTCAATGGGGTGCGTTATAATCTGACCACCAAAGTACCCCTCAAAGATAGCGCGGGCAATGTGATTGGGTTGATAGGTATCAACAAAGACATCACCGAACGCAAACAGATAGAAGAAAAAATTCACGAAAGTGAACAGAAATACCGTTTGATTACCGAGAAAATGACCGACGTGGTTTGGTTGATGGATTTGCGGGGCAATAGTGTGTATGTCTCGCCGTCCATTTTATATTTCACGGGTTTTACAGTAGAAGAATATTTGGAGCAACGCATCGAAACTCGATTCACACCCGAGTCCGCTGCTATCGGTTTGCCCATCTTTGCCGAAGAAATAAAACACTATTTGGAGTCTCCTGAAGTTAGGGAGAACTATTCAAAGAACCTCGAAATGGAATATAAATGCAAAGACGGTTCCACCAAATGGGGCGAATTGAGAGTAACTCCCTACTATGACGGAGACGGGAAATTTGTTGGCATTCAAGGCGTGACACGCGATATTACTACCCGCCACCGTGCGTTAGATGAGTTGCACCATAGCGAAGAAAAATATCGTACCATTTTTGATAACGTTCAAGACGTGTTTTATCAGATAGATATGAAGGGGAATATCCTCGAGATAAGTCCTTCTATAAAACATTTCTCGGAATTCGATAGAGAAGACCTGTTAGGCACCCCCGTGGCTAAACTTTATGATAATCCTGATGACAGAGAAACTTTTTTGAGCACGATTATGAAATCAGGCGAGGTGAATGACTTTGAAGTTAGGATGAAAAATAAGAACGGAACTACCAAAAACGGCTCGGTGAATGCGCGTTTAATTTACGATAAGCACGGTAAACCCAACCATATAGACGGAGCCATTCGCGACATCACCGAACGCAAACGCGCCCAAGAGGCAGTTCATAAAATTGGCAAGCATTATCAAGCCTTGATAGAAAAAGCTCCCGACGGCATCGTGTTATTAGATTCAGCATCGAAGTTTGTATATGTCAGCCCGTCTGCAAGAAAAATATTTGGATACGAACTAACGGATATAGTGCAAGGCGATCCGGTTGAGTTGACGCATCCCGACGATTTGCCCGTGCTGTTGCCCGAACTGAATAGGATATTGGTAGATCCGACCTGTAATCCCGTGGTGGCGTATCGCTTTCGGAGCAAACAGGGCTTGTGGATATGGATAGAAAGCACGTTCACCAACCTCTTGGACGATCCAAACGTGGAAGCCATCGTTATCAACTTCCGAGAAATCACCGAACGTAAACTTGCCGAAGCAAAATTGCGCGAAGAGCAAGAAAAACTTAGCACTTTGTTCGAGTCTATGACCGAAATGGTGGCGTTGCACGAGTTGGTGTTCAACGAAAACGGCGAGCCTATTGACTATAAGATTGTTGATGTTAATGATGCGTTCATACGTATTCTCGGCATCAAAAGAGAGGATGCTGTGGGCAAATTGGCTACTGAGGTGTATCAAACCGACAATCCTCCCTTTTTGGAAGCGTATGCACGCGTGGCATCTACGCGCGAGCCGTATGACTTCACTATGCATTATCCTTCTATTGACAAACACCTGATGGTTTCGGTGGTTTCGCCCAAGCTCAATACTTTTGCTACTATAACAACAGATATTACAGAAATCCGCCGCATTCAAGAGGCGATGGAAGCTAAGAACAAAGAACTGGAGAATTATCTCTACATAACCACCCACGACCTCCGTACGCCTTTGGTCAACATTCAAGGGCATGGCAATAAGTTGGAACAATACACCAAAACCATCACGGATGCTTTGGCAGCGTGCAACGAGGAGTGTCCTATGGATGAATCGGTAAACCAAATTGCTAGCACGAAAGTTCCTAGAGCACTAGGATTTATTCTGGCAAATGTAACGAAAATGGATAGGCTGCTCGAGGGTCTGCTAAGAATTTCGCGTACCGGGCGTCTGAGTTTGAATATAGACAAAGTGGATATGAACAAACTTATCGCCTCAGTCGTCTATACGCAGCAATATCAGATAAAAAAGCTTTCGGCTACCGTAAATATTCAAAATTTGCCCGATTGTTATGGCGACTTAAACCTGCTGAACCAAGTTTTTTCAAATTTAGTTGGCAACGCCATCAAGTATCGCCACACGAAACGGCAGTTGGTTATCAACGTGGGCGCACAAGACACTTTCAATCGCATTGTTTATGCTATTGCCGACAACGGCATGGGTATCGAGGAGCGGCATCTGCAAAAAATTTGGAATGTATTCTATCGAGTGGATTCCGGTTCGCCCGAAGCAGGGGAGGGCATAGGCTTGGCATTTGTGAAACGCATCGTCGAAAAACACCACGGCAAAATTTGGGTAGAATCAGAAGCCGGCGTAGGCAGCACCTTCTTTTTGGAACTGCCGAAAAATAATTTCGAGGAGTGAATCTTAGATGATGGAACGCTGATGACACGGATGCTGCGCAGCGCGAATAAACACGAATAAAATATAAATCCGCCTTCATCCGCACTACTCGACTATGAGAACACGGATAACAAAAAATTGAACACAGATGACGCAGATTCATAAGATAAAATATGATTTCTTTGGCATCCTGATTCATAAGGACATCAAAAAAATCATATCTAATCAGCGTTACGAAGTGTCAGCGTCATCTGCGTTCCATTCTTCCAAAGAAAAAATTCGCGTCAATCCGCGCTGCGCAGCATTCGCCTCATCAGCGTTCTAAATCCGAAAAGAAAAAACTCACGCGTTATCCGGCACCATCGCTATCCCATGCACCAACTCCCCGTTGGGCGGAATAACTATCGTGGCTGTATAAACCAAAAAGCCCACTTTCGCTGCAATCAGCGTCGTGTAAGCAGTAGAAACATGTTCTTCCGAATAAATGCCGTTAGCGTTCGTATTCAAAACCAAATCAGGCATATCGTCGCCTTTCAACGTAACCTGAACGCCGTCCAAGGCATGATTATTATCGGCATGGCTTGCGGTGCCGCTCACCGAGCCAAATTCGTCGCCCTCTTGGGTAGCCGGAACTGACGACAATCCCATCAGATAATCCTTATATTTCGCGCCGTCAACGCCGTTAAACAGTTCTTTGCCGATGTTGCACAAACGTGTAAACTCCTTGAAAACTATATTGCCATTTTCGATGCGCAAGTGGGCGCCTTCTGCCCGTTCGCTCATTGCAAAGCCTACTTTATCAATAGTTTGGCAATATTCGTCGTTCTTGTCGGTCAAAGCGGTAAGCATTGCTGAGGTCAGTCCTTCGGAAGCTAAACCGCCGGTCAACGCTAGATGTTTAGTAGCCTGATTCACCACCCGGCGGGTGTGATACCAGAAATCGTGATCTGCCATTTCGCTCATGCCTTCCCAGCCATAGAGACTGTATTTTCCCGATTTTTCGCCCCATTTGTTGATCACCATCGTGCGAATCATCACGTTGTCTTTCATCACTTCGGCGCGTTTTGCGTTGCGCTCTTCTACGGTTTCGGTGATGGCGCCGCGGAATTCAATATCGGTTGTAACGTCAGAAAAATTAAGGACTAAGCCTTTAAAACTGTTCACGGTGGACGTGGTGACGCCGCGTGAGTTGAACGCAATGATGTCGCGTAAAATAAAAAGAACCAAAAGGTCGCTGCGTTGCATCAGCGTGCTGTCGGTGCATTTGTAATTTCTAATGTCGAAATTTAAAGGATTCATAATAAAATAAAATTAGGTTGTGAGTAAATTAATTGAACTAAAAATAATGTAATCTTATATCGCAAAAACGACTGCAAAGCTACACAGAATTTTCATTTCTGCCAAATAATTTTCGAAAAATCTTCATGGAAAATAAAATTATTTTTCAACAAAAAAACTTTCGCTTGTTTGAAACGACATAAAGCACACATTAACAAGCATATCGTTTTTGGTAATACAGATATAAACTAGGCGGATAATAATTTCGCTTTCGCGGAAGAGGAGTTCGCTCCAACGGAAAATGATTTCGCTTTCGCGGAAGTTGTGCACGCGAGTGCGGAAAATGATTTCGCTTTCGCGGAAGAAGAATTCGTTCATGCGGATAATAATTTCGCTTTCGCGGAAGAAGCCTTCGCTTATGCGGAAGTAAAAAACTGACACACGGAAGAAGCTTTCGCTCATGCGGAAAAGCAAATCGCTCACGCGGAAGACGATTACTGAGAGCGATATCCACTTCCGCGAAAGCGAGACCATTAAAACACAAAGCGAAACGGTTTTTCCTTTCTACAAATCACACAAAATGGAACGCGAATGACAGTAAATTGCCTTCGGAAGACGCAAAATTGAAAGCAGATGACGCATAAATGAACGCGGATGGCACATTCTTGAACACAGATGACGCAGATTTATACGATAAAATAAGATTTCTTTGGCAGATGGATAAAAACTGTGAGCAAGAAAATCATATTTCATTTGCGTTGCGCAGCATCTGCGTCATCTGCGTGCTATTTCTAAGCGCGATGAACGCATCCGCGAAAGCGAAATAGAAAAAAATGGCAGCGAAAAACCCCAAACCCTTAAAAAGGGGCTATAACTTGACAGCGACCAACCCCAATCCCGATAAATCGGGACTATAACTTAGTCTGATAAATTATATAGTCTGGAAATATGTAGTTAGCCTTGCTTAAACTCCCAAAAATCTTATTCCAAAAAGTAGTAAAATATAACACTGAATTATAGCCCCTTTTTAAGGGGTTGGGGTTGAAACACGCCTTATCCGCGTTCCATTCTTCGTCTGACGCGTTCCAGGAAAATCACAGGTATAATCCTAAAAAGAAAAAATCCTCGTTCCAATCTTCCTCCCTTTTCCATGCTACAAAAATGAATTTCTATCAAACCATGTTCACTGCAAATCATAAAAAACTATGACATCACACCGAAATAATATTTACCAAAAAATATTTTTTGGGAATCAATTAAAAATAATTTTATTATCTTTGTAAAAATTTTGGATTGGCAATCCGAAAAATACTGTCCTCTTGGTCGAAGAATTTCGCCTATAGTTGAGGTGTTTTAAAACTTGTTGCCATAACAGAAGTAGAAAAGCAAGAACAATTTCATCATTTATCGCTAAGTAATACTATCAAAAAAGAAAACATTAATCACAATTAAAATATATCGTTATGATCACAGGTACAGTAAAATTTTACAACAGAATGCATAAATTCGGGTTTATAATTCCTGAAGATGGTGGCACAGAATTATTTTTTCATGCAACAGATCTTATCGGCGGCAAAGTAGCCGACGGCGACAAAGTAGAGTATGAAACCGGCGAAGGAAGAAAAGGCATCCAAGCAAAAAATGTAAACAAGATAGCCGCCGCCGCAACAGAAGAAACGCCATCAATACCCGAAGAATAAAGATTCGGGTAGTGACTTTTGATTCGGGTCGAAATTTATTTTCCGAAAATTAGTTTATTGGTTTTAAAGTAGGATGCGCTTGCGCCCTTTACTTCTATGGTATAAAAGAAGATGCCGTTATTCAGGCTGAAGTCCGTGGCATTAATTCCTACAGAATAGGAGCCTGCAGCTTTTATATCATTCAAGACCGTAGCGATTGTTTGTCCGAGCATATTGTTCAATGTGATTTTAACGGAACTATTTTCAGGTATAGTGTAATAGATATTACACGTGCTACTGAATGGGTTCGGGAAAGCTATTACATTAAATCCTTTCGCATTCGCTGAAACCACAGATGCCAATTTTAAACGAACATTCTTTAAAATATTTGCACCTACATCAGCAAATTCGGTTGTGCCTAAAACCGATAACACTTTTGTTTCATACGGGATAGATTCTTTTGCCTTTACTTGTAAACTTACCAACGTTTGATTATCTTCAACAGGCTTGCCCACACAATCAGACCAAGCAGCAATTATTTTCCCATTATTGATTTCGTATTTTAGATTCTCAAACGATGTGCTAAGTTTCTCCACTTCGAAGAGGGCATTATTATAAACCAAATCTAATGTCATAGCCCCCATGCACGTGATTGCTTCTGATTTGACATCATAATTAAATGATGTTCCCTTTTGAATTTCTAGGATGCTATCCGTAATAGTTGATAAAAACACAGCGGAAGCTTTGCTGCCGGTTGGAACAAACGAACCATTCACGTCGCCCATACAAAGACCTTTTAAAGAAGAAACAGTCATGTTGCCTGTCAGCGTAAGGGCAGGAGTTTCAAACTTCCAATTACCGCCAGGATAGGATGTGATAGTACCTACGGTTCTTAATTTAATATATAAAGCATCCAAAGCGGTGATTGTACTACTAATATTTACGTCGGCAGCCAAATTTCGTAAAGGGCTTAGCGTATAAGAACCAATGGCTCTTCTCTGAACTATCAAAGCATCCGTCGCATTGTTTCCTCCGAAAGCTGAATTAGAGGTAGCGCTTAAAGTATAGGCTCCTCCGGTAACGTTGGTGAACTTATAATAGCCGGGCTCGTTAAGTCCACTATCATAATTCGGACCGGTAAGACTTGTGGCAACAGTAACTCCAAGATTATTTTTTAAAGATACAGTTACATTGTTTAAAGCGGTAGAATAGGGGTTGTCGTATGTGACATAGCCTGAAATACTCCCACCGACATTAAACGTAAAGTTCGCTGATGAAGCAGAACAATGAGTAGAACTCCCGTCCGTAACGGTATAATAAATTTGAGATGTCCCAACAGCATTGGCGGTAACAAAACCTGTATTCGTTACGCTTGCTACCGGATTATTAGAAGAATGCCACACATAAGTCAAAACGGCAACGCCGCTTGCATTAGCATGTAAAGTTGTGGTATCGCCAATGCCAACGAGGCTCGTACCGGTGATAGCGTCCGCAATTGGCAAGGCATTAATAGCAATGCTGACATTTTGTGTGGAAGAACAGCCGTTGTTATTGGTGATAGTCATTACGCCCGAATAATTTCCTGCTGCAACACCTGCCGAAATGTTTATCCCTGTCAAAACTCCGCCACCTGAAACAAAACTGAAAGCTGTAGAAGTCTGATCTGTGATGCCCGAAACCCAATCAATGCTATAGGAAGTAGGGGAGTTGGTGGTTGCCGAATATGCAAAAGAGGTTGTTTGACTCGAAGAATTGTAGCATACATTTGCAGTAGCAGTGGCTGCTATCGTCGGCAAAGGATTTTTAGTAACCACACCGTTTATATAATAGGTTGCTGTTGGCACATCGTTAAAAACAGGATAGTTCGCTGCCACACCTGTAAATTCACAAGCAGTACCTTGAAAATTTTCAACAAAGCTCACCGCCGCTGTAGAAGCAATACTCCCGACAGTGAATCGCAAGGTAAATACCACTGCACCGGAGCCTAAGTAGATTCCGTCGGAAGCCAAATTGCCTCTCCCACTGACTTTAAAGACACCAGCATTTAGAAGATTAGCATCTGTTGTAAAAACAAAAGGCTCCCAAACGTGGTTTACCACATCAAAAGCTGTATTTCTACTAACAATAATGGGATTCGACAACTGACTGGAATTAAATCCAAACGTCAATGACAATTGCCCAACATTGTTGAAGTTGTTTACCGTTATTGGTATATCAACTGTAGTGGCATCAGCACAAATGGACACAGAAGAAATGGTTGCTATGGGTCCGTTTGTTTGAGCTTTACTATTCATGGCTACCATTAGTAGCAGAGCGGATAATACTATTTTTATTTTCATCTTGTTTTCGTTTTAATTATTAAAAACGGTTCTTTTATTTTTTATCTATTTAGTCATAAATGCATTTGTCAATATACAAATCTGATTCTTGAATTTACTTTATGAATATCTTATTTATTATTATTTCGTCTTTGTTATATGTTTTAATCAGGTAATATCCTTGAGCCATACCATTGATTGAAAAAGTATTGGTGGTTGAGTTTTGCAATGGAGAAGAAAACATCCGTTGTCCCAACAAATCATAGACCTCTATCTTGCCGTCAGCATCTTCTTGTGTATGGATATGAATAACATTGTCGAAACAAAACACTTCGGTTTTCTCTAATGAATTATTAGGGTTAATTCCTTCAATAACATAATTAAAGCGTACCCGGAATCGTGCAGGATTGTCTGCCGTAACGGCAGTAAAGTTATAAGTTGGAGTTTGCATCAAATCGGTTGTAGTATTTAAAAGCAAGTCCTCTAAATACACAACGATTCCGGCGTCGAAAGTGCCTAACTCACCAGCAGTGATTTGGTATGATCCATCATGATTTATTTTTAAATTTAGAGGGACAATTAAGTCGTTTACAATGGCTGGTAAGGTATTTATAGCCAAATTATCGCTGCCAGCCAAGGTATATAATTGCGCGATGGCAGAATCTGAAATAAGTTTATAAGCATCCCAATCCGAATCGAAAGTACTTGTAGCTATGGGATCGAATCGAATGATAGTTTCGTCCGAGAAATCTTGGGTTGAGGCAGTAAGTCTTAAAATATTTTGTATATTTTGTTTCCAAAACGTTTGATTGCTGTGAACTCTCACGTTGTTGTCCATTTGAATCGTACCCACACTTTGACCTTGGTCAACACGAACTAAAAACGACTGCATGGCGGGAATAATTGGTGTAGCACCATTGATACCAATATCGGTAACAAAAGCAGAGTAGGATTTGGTGGCTTGGTTCCAAAAATAGATAGCTTTCGCCACATTGGTTTTGGTCCAGCCTTGGGATGCATTCCAATCAATAGCCGAAGGATATGGGTTGCCGATCAAATTCCATCCTGTTGAATCTGCTGAGCGAGTAACATTATTATTGTTACCTATCATGCCAGTATTTAACGTCCCATAAAACATACAGATGTCATTAAGCATCGCGGGTTTATAAACGCCGTAGCCCTGCAACACGTTCATAGAGTTATCTATAGACATGCTCATCCACATATTTGTACTTTCTTGCAAGTAATGCAAAGCATAGCCTTGGAAAGCACTTGTGCTTGCATTTGCAATCGGAGCGGAAATATAATGATACCGCACGCCGCCGCTTGAGTCTTGGGCAAGATACAACTCCACTTTCTCTTTGCCATTACCTGTTATCGCTCCCAAAGTAATGAGCGACCCGCTACCATCGGCAGTAGATTTTATTATGATTCCGGTATCTGAATTATTAATCAGATTGTTATTTATAGTGAGTTTACCATTATATGCTAATGTTAGCTTGCCAATTGGATAAATCGTCACTTTGTTTACTTCTGTTAAATCTGTAATAATGGGTGAATAATGTACAGATGTTGAGGCAGGGATATAGGCATCGGATGTGCTATTTGGAATTCCTTGCGGCGTCCAATTTAAACTAGTGTTCCAATCGGTACTTTGGGTTCCATTCCATGTATATTGCAGGTTTGGATTGGGAGTATAAATGGAACCTGTCAAAGTTTGGTTGCCGTTAATCTCAATATAATAAGCCCCGTTTATGGAATCTTTGGCATAGCTGTCCTGTGCTATCTCAAAATAGGGGAAAGGCGGAATGCCTAAATAGATGAATGTTTGCGTTACTATTTCTTCATTGGCAGCCCACGAAATGCTGTTGCCACCTGCGGAAGCAAAAACTTGGTAGAAATATCCGTTATGGGGGTAGGGTTGTCCTTGTGGTGTTATAGTATAGGGCATTAGCGGACTGTCGCTGCTGAGCGATGTAATGCCACTACTTTGTGCCCATCTTACTGTAAACTGTATGTTGGTTAGATATCGTGTGCCATTTTCATTATAGTTAGGCTTTATTTTTATTTCAACGGTGTTGGGCACTGCCGAGGCAAAAAGCCCCACATCTATCCGCTGCTGTGCAAAGATTAGATTAATTTGCAATAGGATGATAAGCAATGCTAATCCGATTCTCTTACGGAGAAGGCTGGTGATTTTATATTTAATTATATGTGTCATCATTTTGCTTTCTCGGAATTAGTTGGTGAAGTATTGTTTAAAGGAGAATTAGCATTGCCTTGGTTGCCTTCTCCGCTTGAAGAGCCCATAGACTTTGCAGCATAGCTAACTGGCACCTGTCCTTGATATTCCGAACTTAAGGTGGTTGGGTTGGTCAGTAAATCAATATTAGCAATAATTATGGCTTGATCGTTATTGGGACCGCTATATTTAACTATACCATCCATCGTTAAATCCTCGTTATAATATCCCTGAATAATTGAATTCAAATAGGATGTGCTTGGGAAATTCACCGTCGTTATTCTCGATATAATGAAGTCGCGATCGTTGTTGGCTCCTGTATATCTTAATTTATTATCGGTATTTATATCCCCAGCAATTTGTCCGTAACTTCCAGGTTCAAGCAGCATTACGCCTTCGTTGGTTGTGGAATATACATTTGTTGCAGGGTTTATGGTGAAATCATGTTTTGTTGCCGCAGTGTTGGGAAGCATAATGGCATTGGCAGTCATCACGGGCAAATGATTGCGATGATAGACCACCACATAATAATTGTTTCCGGGGGTAAACGTATGAAACAATACCGGAGCCGTTCCATTGGTATCGGTGATGCTGCCATCATTATGCAGTATGGCGGCTCTTCGGCTCACTACGGTAGAAGCTGAAGTTCCCGTTCGGAGTTCCACCAACACCCAATCCACCATACCCGAAGGATAGCTTGGAATCTGTTCTGTTCCTGAGTACATCCAAGGAGAAACATTGTAAGGTTGACTCATCGGAACCAAATGCTGATCGGCAAGGGTAGTTCTCATCTGATGAGCGATGGTATCATAAGTACCTTGCAAGTAATCTTTTAAACATATACCGCAGTTGAGCGATACATTGTTGGCATTGTTTATAATGCTATCGGTTACATTTATTGAAATTTCTTCTACTGAATAGGCGGTGTTCAGTCCGGGGGGGATGGTATTGTAATCTACAGGAATGATAGTGAAATTGGTGTTTCCATCTCCATTACCGCTATGCCTAAAGGTGAGTATCGTGTGCTCAGTATTGGCAAGCCAATTAACGGCATAACTACTCGTTGAGCTGAAAGTGACGTAATAATAGCCACCATATAAAACTCTGCTGCCTATTTGTTGCAAGCCTAGGTAAGTAGCCAGGATGTTTTCCAGTTGAACATCCGAACCTGCTATGGCTGCCCATTTCACCGTAAAGGTTACTTTGGTAAGGTTAGCTACTATAGTTGTTATTGGTTTGAGATTGACAGTAAACTCACCACAATTAGTGGTTTTTCTAAGTGCAATATTGATTAAGGTCATGCCAATACTTCCATTGATATAATAATTAGTAGATGGCATATCAATAAGCACATTGCCCGATCCGTCGGCGTATTCACATGATGGTCCATTGTCGTACCATTTTAATGCGCTAGGAACTCCTGCAATGGGATAATTAAAGTTGAGTGTGACAATGGTGGCGTTGCCCCCTGATGATAGCGTTACAGCATTGCCATACCATTGTATGACGATGAGTCTTTTGGTGCCCGAGCCGGCAATATCACCCACCTGAAAGGATGAATTGAATGCCACGTTCTTGGTGAAAGTACCTAGATAGGTAATCACAGCAGGGTCGTATTCCAAATAGAGTGTCATTGCACCTATGCCTGTATAACCAGTGGTTGTGATGGGAATGCCCACCGTGCCTGCTGCAGCGTTGGTTATGATGGGAGCAAAAGTTGTAGGAGCACTCCGATTGGAGATGCCACCGTTGATATAAAATAAATATTGTGGACTATCATTCAGTGCCGTTAAAACGCCAACAACATAGCGTTTATACTGACATACGGCACCGTAGGTATAAGCCCAACTTAGAATGCCTGTAGCTGTAACATAGGAGAAAGTTAGATTTGCCAAACTTGAACCATCTGACAAACTCACATTGGTGGCGCCTGTCCATGCAAACACCAACTTGCCTTGGGTGTTGCCCGATGGGGACGTATAGGTCACAGTCATCCCCGGCAACGAAGCATTCGTTGTGGCTGAAACATAACGCACTTTGGTGGTGTCGAATTTCATGGTGAGGGTGAACTGGCCTATGTTATTAAAATTTGTTACGGTGATTGGTATTGGAACCGACATAGTTCCCGGAATTGCATTCGTAACTCTTGCGGCTGTGATGATAGGCGCATCATCGGCATAAACCGAGAGGCTCGCCAAACAGTAAAGTAGCATTGAGGAATGTAAAAGAATTCCTTTTGCTTTTCTGAACCACATGGTAAAAGTTACTTTCATTTTAATTGGTTTAAATAATGTATGATTTGTTTCCCATATATCCCCGGGTACCCACAATGGGTACCCGAGTGTATAAGGGAGTTTACAAAATTAGTGATTATTTATTAATTTAATCGTACGAATTAATTGGTCGCTGTTGTTTTTAACCGTAAGTTTGGCAAAATACACACCTGCAGCTATGTTCGTAGCATCTATTTTGATGCTGTGGCTGCCTTGGAGTTGATCTTCGCTTGCTATGGTGCTAACTAAAGTTCCCATATAATCGTATAATTCTAAGGTAACATTTCCATTAAAAGGAATGGTGTAGTAAATCGTAGTTGTGCTGTTGAATGGATTGGGTTGACTGTTCATCAAGAAACTTGCATTGGAAGAGTTTACATTAGCAATACCTGTGGCTGATGCATTCACTTGATCAATGCTCAAAACGGCGTCGCCGATAACATCAAATTGACCGTCGGCTAATTCATTTAGTGGATTAGCGGCTAAGGTGAATTGAATGGTGTTGCCTGCTGATGCTGCTTTGGTTTTCAATTTGAGGGTTAAGAGGATGTCGGAAGCATTGTAGTTGACACCTATTGGTGAGAACCAACCAATGCGCAACTCATTACCATTAACTGCCCAATTTGCCACTCCTTCAATAGTGTTCATCACAACATCTTGAACATCTAGCATATCTGCCGGAAAGTTTAAGATAAGTGACGTAGCACCAACCATGCTGGCATTAACCATGCGTATAGGTAATTCAAATTCTTGATCTACGCCAACGTTGGTGTTGCCACTATAGATGAGGTCTAAGGTATTGCTCATTGATTTTCCACCACCAGGGATGTAGCTACGGTTGAAGTCACCTCCAGCCAGAACATACATATTAGCAATAACACCTACGTTAGTTTCCGTTGTAAGAGTCACAACAGGATACGTACCATATGGATTTGCATTAGTGGAAACAGGTTGATTTTCCATCCAATATGTCCAATTACCATGATCTAATGTGGTATTGTTGACAAATTTCTGAAGAATTGCGGCAGCATCTGTTGCATTTTCTAAAATAGTTCCGGTTCCAACTACATCACCTGCATAGAATCTAACAGCTTCAATGGTGTAAGGAGAAACAGACCATGCATTTACTTGCGCAGCGTCCGTACCATTCACAGCACCTAAAGCTTCGGAAGTTGTATTAACAACTTGCAATGTATAGTTGCCAGGACATTGACCTGTAAATTCATAATAACCGCTTGTGTTATCATAATGAACCGGATTGCTACCATCCATAATTTGAGTGCCACTGGCATCTCTTAGATTAACTAAGATATCACTAGATGTCATTAGCGTATTATCTATATTATAATATGTAAGGGCACCCCTTATGGTTTGAAGAGGATTAACAGTCTTTTTAATGATATTTGATTCTGCTGCATCTGTCCAGTTACTCTTACAGGTAACACGAGCTAAACGTCTGTACCATGTGGATGTTGAAATCGAGCCTGGGTCATAGGTTGCAGCGTTGCTTGAAGAAATATCATGAGCATCACTTACAAAATCATTTGTAGTACTATATTGCCATTTATATTCCAATGTGCCATTTTGACCTGTTGCTTCTGTAGAGCTTGTGATATCACTCGGATTGTAGCTATTAGCACACTCCGTTTCGTTGCCTACAATGACGCCACCGGCAGTTGGATTAATACATGCATAAGTTGCTGTAATAACGATGTCATAATACCCACTAGTTCCTGAATGATCTACCACAGAAACTGAAGGATTCTGCCACAATGTAGCATTTATAACATTTGGAGTTCCAGTAACCAAAGGCGCTGATTTAGTAGATACCAATGTAAAAGAAGATGGAGAACCTGGAGTACCAATAATACTGTTAAAATCTACAAGCATGTTTTTGGAAACATCAATTGTACCACTAGTTTCATCAGTATAATATTTTTTTGTTTCACTTCCCATTACTAGTTTGTAAGTAGTTGACATGCTAAGTAGAAACTTAACATAAGGTGCGTGCGCATTATTATAATCGCTTAAATACAACCCACCTGCTAAAGACAAATCGGCTGTACGATGTGTCATATCAAGCATGCCATATTTTCCTAATTCAATAATGTTTCCTGTTGAACTTGAGGTGAAACTCTGCACTGTTGTTGGATTAATTGTTGTTAATGCAGTATTTGATGAGCCACCAGCAACTAATTTAGCATTATTACTCGTTCCTGATGGTGTTCCAATGTTGATTTTTGATCCATCATAAACCTGGATTGCACCATAATAATTATCCATGTAACCTGATAAGGTAACAACCTCATTTGATCCGCTGCCAATTTGTAATATTGCAGTAGAGGAGCTCATTGCCGTACTACTAATAAAATTATCACTATAAGTTGATGCGGTAAGTATTATTTTACCTCCATCATCAATCGCATTAGTTACAGAACCTGAACCCGCAGTTAAGGTCACGGTAGCATTGCTTGCAACTATTAAATTACTTAATTTACTATTGAGACGTGTATCAGCATTGCTCCAAGAATATGAAATACTAGCAGTGCCATCTCCAATTTTAACAGTACCGGCAGAACCTGAACCATCAATTGCAAAGTCAGTTCCTAGTGCGCCACCAGAACCTAAGGTTACATTAGCAGATGAAATCTGTAACCTACTTGAAAAGTCACCAAAAGAAACCACACCATTATAAGTACCGGCAGAGGTAGCTGTTAAATTAAATGATTTACCAGAACCAATTGTATTTTTATGACTGCCGTTGTTAAATGTATAACCATTTAAATCTAAAGCAACATCATTTGAAATTGTTACATTAGTGTTTTGAGTATATGATTGAAGTTCTGTTATAGTGTTAGCACTAGAAGAAGCATATCTACTTAATGCTTCGCTCCATGTTAAACTGTATTGATTTGGAGATGCATTATCACGGAACACAGGATCTTTAACAATAACAGTAGTAGAGTCGGTTGTATAGTTACAGCCGCCACTTGTTGGATTGGAGGATAGTATGCATCTGTAGAAATTGTTTTGAACAGTTGCTGTAGCACCAGCAGTAATTGTTAAAATAGCACCTGTTGCATCTGTACTATAAGTAATACCAGTTGGTGTCGCATTCACTACATTTGCCCAAGATGTTGTACCATCAGCAGAATATTGCCATTGATATGAAAAATCACCTGTGCCTCCTGTTGGTGTAGCAGTTAAAGTTTGACTTACGCCTTGTTTGCAAAGATAAACTGAAGTTGGATGGTTAAGAGTTGGATCGGCTACTATTGTAACAGTTGATACATTTGAAGTTGCAGTTCCACAACCACTACCACTAGCACCAACTATTACATAATAATATACTGTTCCTGCTGATGCACTTGGAAGGGTATAAGTTGAACTTGTTGCTCC
>CAIOYH010000100.1 GCA_903862465.1 uncultured bacterium
AATTATATTTCAAAATAAAATATCTTTGCTGAATTAAATCTGAATACATGCAACAATATCTCGACTTACTGAATCATGTGATGCTACACGGCGTTGAAAAATCTGACCGAACAGGAACAGGAACTGTCAGCGTTTTTGGGTATCAAATGCGTTTTGATTTACAACAAGGATTTCCTTTGCTAACAACAAAGAAACTTCACTTGCGCTCCATCCTTTATGAGTTATTATGGTTCCTGCAAGGCGATACAAACATAAAGTATTTAAATGACAATAAAGTCAACATTTGGAATGAATGGGCGGATGAGCATGGGGATTTAGGTCCTGTGTATGGACACCAATGGCGTTCTTGGCAGTGTGCTGATGGAACAACGGTTGACCAAATCTCTCAAGTCATTAAAACCATTTATAGCAATCCTGATTCGCGTCGCATTATGGTCAGCGCATGGAATGTTGGTGAAATAGAAAAGATGGCACTGCCACCTTGCCATGCCTTGTTTCAATTTTATGTTGCCGATGGGAAATTATCCTGTCAATTGTATCAACGTAGTGCTGATATCTTTTTAGGGGTTCCCTTTAATATTGCTTCGTATGCTTTACTCACAATGATGATAGCACAGGTTTGCAGTTTGAAGGTCGGTGATTTTGTTCACACCTTGGGCGATGCTCATTTGTATCTGAATCATCTTGACCAAACCAAATTGCAGCTTACACGAGAACCTAGAAATTTACCTATAATGAAAATTAACCCTGATGTTAAAGATATTTTCAATTTTCATTTCGATGATTTTGAACTGACTGATTATAATCCACACCCTCATATTAAAGCTGATATTGCCGTTTAATTTATCTCTATGACTTCAAAACAAATCTCAATTATTGTTGCCATTGCTGAAGATTACGGTATTGGTAAAAACAACCAACTGCTTTGGCATATTTCGAACGATTTAAAGCGTTTCAAACAGCTTACTTCAGAACATACAGTAGTGATGGGAAAGAACACATACTTTTCTTTGCCCTTCAGACCATTGCCTAAAAGAAAAAACATTGTGATAACGGATGTGCTTAATGAAGTGATAGCCGGATGCGAAATGGCGTATTCTATTGAAGATGCTATTGTGAAAATGGATGCTGATGCTGAAAACTTTGTGATGGGTGGTGCAAGTATTTATAGGCAATTCTTCACTATAGCCGATAAATTATATATCACCAAAGTCGCTGCTAGGTTTGATGCAGATACTTTCTTTCCTACAATCACTGAAGACAAATGGTCGCTTATTGAAGAGAGCGAAACCTTTACCGACGAGAACAATGGACTGAAATATTCTTTCTGCACCTATTCTAAAGTTATAAAATGAAAGCGAAATTACTGCTATTTTTAATGGTCTTTAGCTCATTGTTCATTTGTTTTTCCTGCAAGAAAAGCAATACGTCCACCGATAATGATACAAGCCATCTGTTAATCAACAATACAGCTGAAGTGCTTTCCAATGATGTGTTTAAAACTGTACTCTATGCATGGATGGAAATGGAAGATAGCCTCTATCATCCCAATGATACATCAAATTTTCATACGAATGAATCCTGCATGGAGCTTTCATTAACTCCGTTTGATACAACCACTACACCAAAAACTCTAACGATAAGCTTTCCGAATTCAAGCTGTAATTGCAACGATGGTTTGCAACGTTCAGGAACAATAAGCGTTCAAGTAAGCGGACTTCTTTCAAAAGTGGATTCCTATTTCAGAGCCACTTTCAATAGCTTTATGATTGATTCAAAACTCATCTCAGGAAGCAAGAACCTGAGCATTATCTATTCAAAAACAGGAAAAGATATTGTTTTTAACGACACTTCAAATATGAGTATCCAATTCGGAACAGCACCTTATCAATGGGATGCAACTCATGTGGTGGATTGGGCTTTAGGAACTGCCACACATACCTATATGTATGACAATGTGTTTTATTACAATGGAAAATCAAGTACTGCACCTTTCATAGGTATTAACTCAGGAATTGGTAGCTTTAATTCCAATATTATTCAGAGTTTGATATTTAGCAATTCGTGTTTTTGGCTACATTCCGGCACTGTTGAAGTCATGCCAAGCAATTTGCCCATCAGGACTGTTCATTATTCAGATACCTGCATGCAACATGCTACTTACGTAGTGAATAACGAAACATTTGACGTGAATTTCTAAGTCTTTTGCTTCTTCTTCTTTGCTGCAGGAAATAACACATTGTTCAATATCAATCGGTAACCGGGAGAGTTAGGATATAAGTTTAAATCAGTCGGTGGGTCATATACGAAATGCTGATAGTCTTCGGGGTCATGTCCACCTAAAAAGGTCCACATCCCTTTTCCATATTCACCATGAATGTAACGGGCTTCATCTGCGGATTTATTCTCGCCCATAATCAAGGTGCTTGATTTAATCAGTTTTTTATCGAAGGCGGTGGTTTGTCCCATAAACCCTTTCACTATCTGCGTATGATCTTGACAAAGCATGGAAGGCACAGGATCCCACTTTGCAGAGAAATCAAATAAAGTGAAAAAATCGTTTTGAGGTGTTACTTTTCTCGTTTGTGTTGCATCTATGTTAGAGATTTCATATTCATACGGATTGGTCGAAATCTTGAAATTGGTGAATGCAAAACATTGTGTATAATCAAGCTTTTGTTGTGCTTTGGGATCCATTGGATCTCCATCAAACATCACATCGCAGATGTCAACACCTTCGGCTGCAAGCGCTACGTCATAACTGTCGGGAGCGGAACACATGGCAAATAGATATCCCCCACCCGCGACAAAATCGCGTATCTTTTTCACAACTGCCAATTTTAACTGCGATACTTTGTCATACCCCAATTTGTGCGCTGTTTCTTCCGAGACGCGTTGATCTTCCTTGAACCAATCGGCATCTTTATAATTCGCCCAAAACTTCCCGTATTGACCTGTAAAATCTTCATGGTGCATGTGAAGCCAATCGTATTTGGGTAACAAACCTGTCAGTACTTCTTCATCATAAACGATGTCATAAGGAATTTCAGCATAGGAAAGCACTAAGGTAACCGCATCATCCCAAGGGAGTTTGTTTTTAGGAGAATAGACGGCAATTTTTGGTACTTTAATCAGTTTTACCTCATCCATATTGGCTTCGGGATCAGCAATATCAAGCAATATAGCAGAAGCCTGTACATCAGCAATCACTTCACAGGAGACGCCACGAATGTTACATTCATCTTGAAAAACCTTTGCATACTTCACCATAAAACTCCCACCACGATAATTCAACAGCCAACTCACTTCCACTTCATGTTGCAAGATCCAATAGGTGGCTCCATAAGCTTTAAGATGATTCTTTTGAGCATCATCCATCGGAATGAGCAAATAGGTAGCAAAGCTTAGTTTGAAAAGCAAAGCAAACACTATACATGCAATTATTTTTTTCATCTAAAATTTCTTATTAAATCAAATTCTGATTACTAACGCTAAACCCATAGTGCTTAGTATGTAATTATATTTAATTATATCTCAACAACAAGACCGTTAAAACGGGTATCCTTCCGAGTTATTCTTCTCGCTATTCCCCGAATTCTTATTCATCTTTGAAGGCATTATTTTAGCAGGAGTTTCATAGAAGTCTTGATTTGGAGACATGCTTTGACTATCGCCATCAAAGCCATCAGCATAATCGCAAAACTTTCCGATACGGCTTTGGAAACGCAGCTTCACTTCCCCAATTTGTCCGTTACGATGCTTGGCAATAATGATTTCTGCCAAGCCCTGTGTTGGTGTTTGATCATCAAATTCTGTGATTTTATAATACTCAGGTCGGTAGATGAACAACACCAAATCGGCATCCTGCTCAATCGCTCCCGATTCGCGCAAATCGGACAGGATTGGCTTCTTGGAGCCCGGGCGTTTCTCCACCTCACGACTCAACTGCGACAAAGCAATCACAGGGATGTTCAACTCCTTCGCCAAACCTTTCAAGGCACGCGAAATACTGCTGATTTCTTGTTCGCGCATACCTTTGTTTTCTACATTAGCGGTCATAAGCTGCAAATAGTCAATGATGATGAGTTTGATACCATGCTGAGCTACCAAACGACGTGATTTGGCACGAAGTTCGAAGATAGAAAGTGCGGGAGTGTCATCAATAAAGATTTGGGCATCTTCAAGCTTCTTGATGCGGCTGTTGAGTTGTTCCCATTCATAATCTTCCAATTGTCCACGACGGAGGCGATCGGAAGGCAACTCGGTTTCCATAGAAATAAGACGCAAGACCAATTGCAAAGCCGACATTTCGAGGGAGAAGACAGCCACAGGGGCACCATGATCAATGGCAGCATTACGCGCCATGGAAAGCACCATTGCCGTTTTACCCATGGACGGACGTGCCGCCAAAATGATAAGGTCGGACTTCTGCCATCCTGCCGTCAAACGGTCTAAAGCAGAGAAGCCTGCAGGCACACCGAGAGTCGGTATTTCATTGTTCTCATTGGCTTCCTTTGCTTTTTCAATCTCGCTAATAGCTTCTTTCAGGATAGCTTGCATATCGAGATACTTCCTACGCAAATTCGTATCACTCACATTGAATAAATTGCTTTCGGCTTTATCCAATAAATCAAAGACATCTGTGGTGTCTTCGTACGCTTCGTTTGTTATTTCGGTCGAGATGCGAATGAGTTCCCGTTGAATAAACTTCTGAATCAGAATACGCGAATGATATTCGATATTGGCTGCCGAAACGACTCTTGAGGTGAGTTGAGCAATATAATATGGTCCGCCACACACATCTAACAACGCCATCGTTTTCAACTCGTTGGTGACGGTCAGAATGTCAACGGGCTGCGAACGATTGAATAAATTGCGTATCGCTTCGAATATATGATGATGTGTTTCTTTATAAAACACCTCGGGTTTGAGGATTTCAATTACCGATGCCAATGCATCCTTTTCGAGCATCAATGCTCCCAACACAGCCTCTTCCAAGTCAATGGCTTGGGGTGGGATTTTGCCATATTGCATCAAGGTTTGCTCGGTTAGTGCAGGTTTAATTCGTTTTCTTACTGTTTCAGCCATAGATTCTAATTAGATTTACAAAAATAGTGTAATGTTTTAAGCGGAACACAATTTGCTTCACAAAAATTTATCAACAATGAAGAAGAGTCGTGATTAATCGCTGATTATTAATGATTTTAGATTTAAAATTTTAGAATTGTGATTTTTGGTTTTAGACCCGCCTGAACAAGTTCAGTCGGGCAGGTTTGAGATTTATGAATTTAGATTTGATACTTGAGCAACATTTTTTCACATTGGCATTAAAATCTAGCTATAAAAAATCTTGTCATCGGGGATGACCTCTTTGTTTTGAAATTTCAAGAATATCTGAACGATGCTTATCACATCTTTTTGGCAGTAGGTGACAATGCGGGCTAAATTCTTTTCTTGCCAATAGACTTTGGCTACGTCGGCGCCGCTGATGTCATCCTTAGAGGAAGGGATGCCAAACAAAGCACTCAACAATGCCAAGGAGGTGTAACTTTTGTAATCGCCAAACTTCCACAGTTCCATGGTGTCGAGGAGTTTAATCTCCCACGGTTTTCTGCCCGCTATGTCGAGCAAACGGGGTAACTCGACACCATGAACCACCATGCGACGTGCTATATAAGGATAATCGAACTCCTTGCCGTTGTGGGCACACAAGACGTGCTGTTCTTTGGAAAAGTATTTGTGCAACATATCGGCAAAATCCCTCAAGAGTTTTTTTTCATCATCACCAAAAAAGGATTTTACTTTTAAGGTTTCTTGATGGACAAAGGCGACGGAGATGCAGACGATCTTCCCGAATTCGGCATAGATGCCTGTGCGTTCGTAAATTTCTTCGGCAGACTGCGTTCCATTCGAAAGTAAGGCTGCTTTGTGAGCCCAAAGCTGCTGAAATTCTTCGGGCATGGCGTCGAAGTTTTCCCAATGAGGTACGGTTTCTATATCCAAAAAGAGGATGTTTCCAATGTTGATTGTTGATAGCATAGGGTTGTTGTTTTTGAGAGGATAAAATTACAAATAATATTTTAATTGGAAGGTATTATTGTAAAAAAAAACAAGGGTTGCCCACTACGAATTACGAATTTACGAATTACGAATAGCGCAAAATACGTACATAAAACTACTAAGAAATAACCACGGAGACACTGAGAACACTAAGAAACACTGAGAAGAATAGTGTTTTTTATGTTTTTTAAACTTGTGTCCTTTGTGGTAAAGAGAGAATTTTTACCACAAGCCCGCCTGAATGACAAAGTCGGGCAGGGGACA
>CAIOYH010000101.1 GCA_903862465.1 uncultured bacterium
CTTATCTTTTGGCGTCTTAAAATTTTTTATAGCGCCATCAAACAAGGGAATGACGTCATAAGCTTCTTTAATGGCATCATAAACTTATTTTATGGCGTCTTAAGCTTCTTTTATGATATCAATTAAAAAGGAAACGACACCAAACAAAAAAGGAATGATAGCAGAAGGTTCCTGGATGGGATAAGATAGTTGGGGGATGGGGGCATAGGACTATTTGATGAGGGGGGATTGTATTTTTTGGGGAGGGGATTGGGGAAAATGTTTATCTTTGTAAAAAAAATAGGATGTATGGAAAGCTTATGAAAACATAAGCGGGAGAGGTAGGTGCCTCTCT
The DNA here is from genome assembly GCA_903862465.1 of uncultured bacterium. Classification (GTDB taxonomy): domain Bacteria; phylum Bacteroidota; class Bacteroidia; order Bacteroidales; family CAIWKO01; genus CAIWKO01. The sequence goes on from CAIOYH010000101.1 coordinate 335, forward strand.
TAACAGCAAAAGAAAACCGATGGGGTTTTGTAGCCTGTTTATTTTGATTTTGAAGAGAAATGAATCTACTGATTTTTATGTTTTATTGATTTAAAAACAACTATTTATGAAACAGCAATTTTTTACTATCGAAACCAAGCAATGCATTACACAAACGACACGTAAGATGAAAAAACTTATGTTGACGCTTATGTTATTTATGGCTATTGTTGTCAAAAGCCAAGCCCAATGTAACACCTATGTCCATATAGAGGCAGGCGTTGATGCGTGTATGTTTGCCGTTATAGTGAGTACTTTACAAACACTAACCCCTTGCTCCGCGCCTCCCGAATATGCTCAACTTACGGTGGGCGATTATGCCTATATAAATTTCACGCCATCTAGCTGTCCAACTACATGCATGGCAGGAACGCTAGTGGATATCACCTGTGTGCAATTGATAACAGGCATAGAAAATACGGAAGCTGCCAACACGCTCAAGGTATTCCCAACGCTGTTTCAATCAGAGATAAACATAGAAGGAAATGGTATCACAAATATTGAGATTGACGATGCCCTAGGCTCTCCATTGCTAGTATTCAAGTATCAAAATGCTGCCCCTATTGATTTGTCTATGCTAAGCAAAGGCGTTTATTTTGTCAAGATTCGTTTCAATAACCAAACTATCGTTAAGAAGATAGTGAAGATATAAATTGGGGTGAGAAGGAAAGAATTTGATCAATTTAATTATGGGTTTTGCATCTTTTAAACATGCTTATATACATACTCTTTTCGGTGGCAGCCCCTGCCCCCATCGCCTCTATCATTTTAGGCTCTACCTAAAATCATATCTTTTCTAACAAATCAACGTTATCCACGCTCCTCCTAAAATCCGCTTCATTCGCGTTCCAAAAAAAATATTTTCACTAAAATCATCGCAAACAATTAAAATGATGTATATTTGCTTTTTTCTTTGAAAGAAACAAACTCGCCTTTTTTTGCTTACACTTATTACAAGTCAAAAAGGGTATCAAAAATACATTACCAAATGAGAAAATTATACATAATTGTCTTTTTCCTCCTTGTTTTAAGCCGCGTTGCATCGGCACAAATTTTGGCTGATTCGTGCTTCATGAGTTGCACACCCGGAACAAGTTTTTCTTCTAGTGCCAATTTAACCGGCATGGATTCTGATCTTTTGCAATGGACAGGTTCCGCATGGACAGGCGGGTGGCCCGGAGCTAGTCTCACCATCCCCCCTCCCATCAATACAGCAGGATGCAGAGCCATTTTCATGGGCAGTGGTTCCTCGTGGACCACAGGGGGCGAAGGTTTTGGATTGCGATTCACGCCTGCGTTGGTGGCAGGTCAAACCTATAGCTTTCGATTCACCTACGTGAGCCATGGCACAGGAAGCACAGGTGCTTTTGCTCCTTTTATCTATACCAACACATCGGGTTCCACTGCAGGAGCATTCTCCCTTGGCAGTTTGCCTTCGGTGGGTTATACTTGGACGTCCAATACCGTTACATTCACTGCCACTGCGGCACAAGCAGGGCATAATTGGTTTGTTTTGCACACAGGCTCTTCAGGTAGTTCAGGCATGGTCAATTCCTTTTGCTGTTCGAGCGCCCCTCCATGCAGTGTTAATTTAGGACCTGATTTAACGTTATGCCCGGGTCAAACCGCTGTGTTGAATGCCACCACTACCAACGCAAGCTATTTATGGCAAAACAGTTCTACCGGACCTACTTTCACAGTAACTGCAGCAGGAACCTATTGGGTACGGGTCACTGTCGGGGCATGTGTCACCTCCGACACAGTCCATGTTATCTATAGCACCAACCCTGTTGTCAATTTAGGCAACGACGCTACATTGTGCCCATCACAAACTTTGGTCTTGAATGCTACAACACCCAATTGCACTTATCACTGGCAAAACAATGCCACCACCCCGACCTTCACTGTTACCACCGCCGGAACTTATTCGGTTACTATTACTAATAGTAGTGGATGCACGGGATCGGATGCCATAAATGTGACATACGCCACTAGTCCTACTACGACCATCACCGGACCTACTTCGATTTGCGTGGGCACAACAGCCACCTTAAATGCAGGGGCAGGATTCTCTTCCTATTTGTGGTCAACCACAGCCACCACCCAAAGCATAAACATAAATAATATCGGCACCTACACGGTCACAGTCTCCAACACCAATGGCTGCACAGGTAGTGCTTCAATAACCGTTACACAAACAGCAAACCCAACCCCCAACATCACAGGACCAACGGCGATATGTGCCGGGACTTCCACTACTTTGGATGCGGGTGCGGGATACGCTTCGTATTTATGGTCAACCACCGCAACCACGCAAACCATCATAGTGACCACAGCCGGGACCTATTCTGTCACGGTGAGTAACGGGGGTGGAGGACCTGCTGTATTTTGGACGGAAGCTTTTCAAAATGCCTGTGCAACGGGTTGCCTCGCTAGTGGTTATGTCGGTCCCAATGGTCCTTGGACTATCACCTTAACGGGAGCCAACGGAGCCGATGCAAACACATGGTTTGTCAGTGGACAAGAGTGTGGCAATGCAGCAGGAACTTGTGGCTCGGTTTGCGGTGCCACCGATCCCTCTTTGCATGTAGGTTCTACCACGGTAGGCAACGATCCGGGAGCATCTTATATGGCAGGAGGGCTTGGGCTGTGGTTCCCTATGACGGACGAAAGAGCTGATTCGCCGACCATTAATTGCACCGGAAAAACCAATATTACCGCAAGTTTCAATTATATCGAAAACGGACAAAACACCATTGATAATGCTACCTTATGGTATTTCAACGGTACCCTTTGGGCACAGTTGAGTGACATGCCAAAAACATTGTTGACCTGTACACCACAAGGATTGTGGACAGCTTTTTCTGTTGCCTTGCCTGCTACTGCTGATAATAATCCCAATGTCAAACTAGGGTTTCGATGGGTGAATAATGACGATAATGTCGGCACCGATCCTAGCTTTGCGGTGGACGATATTACTTTGAGTGCCGCAAGTGCTGCCTCCTGCACAGGTTCGGGGCAGGTGACGGTTACTGTAAATGCAAACCCAACACCCACCATCACGGGAACATTAGCCATTTGTCCGGGGGCATCAACAACTTTAGATGCAGGGGCAGGCTATGCTTCTTATCTTTGGTCAACCAATGCCACTACACAAACCATTCCTGTTACCATAGCAGGCACATATTCTGTCACCGTTACAAGTGCTACTACTTGTTCCGGCACGGCTTCGGTCAATGTTACCCAAAGCGCCAATCCAACGCCTACCATCAATGGACCCATCACGATATGCGCCAACAGTTCAGCAGTCTTGAATGCTGGCGCAGGCTATGCCTCATATCTGTGGTCAACAACAGCTACAACACAAAGCATAACGATTACCACAGGAGGAACGTATTCGGTTACGGTTACCAATGCTAGCGGCTGTTCGGGAAGCACATCACTCACCGTAACGCAAAGCACGGGTCTCACGCCCACCATCACCGGACAAACCTCCATCTGCCCGGGAACTTCCACTACCTTGGATGCAGGAGCGGGCTATGCAGGCTATTTGTGGTCAACCAATGCCGCAACGCAAACCATCGCTGCAAATGCGGCGGGTACATATTCCGTCACGGTATCAAGTGCAGGCGGATGTACGGGCACAGCATCCATTCAGGTGACAATTATCGCAACGCTTCCCATTACGGTGACAGCCCAACCTCAAACCGTATGTCCGGGCAATCCCGTGACGCTTACCGCCACAGGAGGTCAAACCTATCAATGGAACACAGCCCCACCAAGCACGGGAGTCAGTATTGTGGTTAATCCAACAGTAAATACTACCTACATCGTGACAGCAACCTACAATGGATGCATCGGTTCAGCTTCGGTTGCCGTGACGGTGAATTCTTATCTTGGTGTCAGCACTACATCCACAGATGCATCCTGCACCAATGATGATGGCACAGCCACAGCAAGTCTTACGGGCATAGGATATACCTATCTTTGGAATACCGTGCCACCGCAGACTTCGCAAACAGCAACTGGATTGGCAGGAGGCACCTACAGTGTGACGGTGAGTTATAACGGGTGCGTTGGCACTGCAAATGCAACAATTATTAGTGTTCCGGGTCCTTTGGCAGCTTTTTATACCAAGCCGGATATTATCACGATTAACGAAGGTCCCGTAAGTTTCTACGACCAATCTATCGGAAATATTGTCTCATGGGAATGGAACTTTGGTGATAACAATTATGCTTCGGGCAATCAAGTGAATCATGTTTATACAGATACAGGTTCGTTTGTCATCACATTGGTGGTGACAGATGCCAATGGCTGTATGGATACGGCTCAGGAAACAGTGGTTATCAATCCCTATTTTGCGTTTTGGATACCAAATTCTTTCACACCCAATAATGATGAAAAAAATCCCGTCTTCAGACCTGTTGGTGTTGGTTTAGATACCAAAAGTTATTTGATGATGATTTATGACCGTTGGGGAAAAGAGCTGTTCAACACTACAAACATTAATGAAGGATGGAATGGTACCTACAATAACGAAGGCGATTATTCAAAAGGTGTTCAAGGGGTGTATGTATATCTGATTCAGGTGACAGATCGTATCAAGAAGAAACATGCCTACAAAGGTACAGTGACATTGATTCAATAGCGTATAACTAAAATCATCACAACTTCTTCTTCAAGTGTTTACGCATTTCTAGTGATAAACGTGGAGGTATTTAGTTTTATTCAAAAGGCAAGCCACTCGATTGCTCAGGCAACAACCTGCGCTGCTCAGGCAACAACCTGCGCTGCTCGGGCAACAACCTGCGCTGCTCAGGCAACAACCTGAGCTGCTCGGGCAACAACCTGAGCTGCTCAGGCAACAACCTGAGCTGCTCGGGTAACAACCTGAGCTGCTCGGGTAACAACCCAAAATGTGCATATAACAGCTTCCTTGCAAGAATTTTCCATCACAATTCTTAGGTTTACGAGCATAAATTCTTTTATCATAATGTAAACTTATATAGAAATTCATTACTATCCGAAGATGATAACTTTTTCAAGCTTTTTTTGAACAAAATCACTGAATTACATCATTGAAATGCTGTTAGTTTCAACTATCTTTGGTTCACTTGTTTATATAACATTACCTTAACACCGCCGTCTAATATAATGTTCTATTTTTGACGAAATATTTTTCACCATTCAAAACAAGTCAAAAATCTTCCTAAATATGTCAACACTATATACATTTTGCAGTACTATTTCCAATCAAAAGAAAAGGAAAAGAGGCGTCCGCATTTTCTATAAAAGTCTTATGATGGCGGCGCTGCTGTTCATGATTAGCATAAATAGTTTCTCGCAATCAAGCGGTTGGAGCGCCACTATGGAATCACAAAAGGTCTTTATCGAAAATCAAGGACAGTTTGACAATGCTCCGACAGGTGATGCAGTCTTGTTTGCTTTTTATGGCGGCTCCACTTCAATTTATTTCAGCAAGAAAGGCGTTTCTTACACCTTTTTGAAGCGTTGGGCGAAAGAAAAGGACGAGAATGAGGGTGAAGAAAAATTTACGACCGCAGAAGAATGGAAAGAAAAGGAAGCCGAGGAGCGACGCATGGAATTTGAAAGTGATGCGGTTACTATGACGTGGGCAAATGCAAACCCTGAAGTGGAGATAGTGGGCTACGACCAAACATCCGACTACCATAGTTTTTGCATAAAAGATAAAAGTGGAAAGACGACGAACAAAAACTTTATAAAAGCATTTAAAAAAATAGTTTATAAAAATATTTATCCGGGCATTGATATCGAATATGTGTTTCATCCCGATGGCGGATTGAAATATGCGGTGATACTGCATCCCGGGGCTGATATTTCTAAAGTGCAGATGCATTATTCTGTTGCTCCCGAAATTAAAATCAATGGGGATGTTCATCTGCCTACAAAGTTTGGAGATATTATTGACCATGCCCCTGCCACTTTTTATGCAGATACGAAATCAAAAACGATCCCTTCGCATTTTATAAAAAACGGCAACGGCATCTCCTTTAGCGTAAATCCGTTCGACATCACCAAAGATGTTGTGATTGATCCCTGGACACAAACCCCTTCTTTGCCGAATTCTAATGGCGTATGGGAATGTGAACATGATGGCGCCGGCAATGTGTATATGATAGGAGGCGACATGCCCATGCAATTGATGAAATATAATGCAACGGGAGTTATTCAGTTTACTTATTATACTCCCTACGATACTGCCAACGACTGGTTGGGCACCTTTGCTACTGATTTGGCAGGGAATAGTTATGTCACCTCAGGCTCTATTGCGGCGATGCAGAAAATTGATGCTGCAGGTTCATTGGTTTGGAATTTTAACGGAGGCGGTTTAAACAGCAATGAATATTGGAATATTGCTTTCAATTGCGATCAAACTAAACTCATTGTTGGAGGTACTACTGGTAATATGCTTTCATTATCGGGTGCCATTTTTGATATTAACACTAGCGATGGAAGCATTAATAGTACAAAAATTGTGGGATATGGAAATATGTTTGGCTTCCCGCCCATCATTGAAGAAGTTAGGTCAATAACCTCCTGCCGCAACTCACGATATTATTATCTTACGCTAGATACCATAGGTGCTATTGATGATGATTTTAGTGTCTGCCCAACGGCGGGTCCTACGGTTTTTGCGATTAACAATTCCTATTCGTTCTCTTATAAATGCGAAAACTATCGTCCCAACAATGGAAATTCGGGCATGATGTCTATCCGTGCCAACCGTAACTTCGTTTATACGCAAAACGGAACTACTATCCACAAACGTTCGCTGATTGATGGGTCCATCATTACTACGGCTACCATTCCCGGTGGACAGAATTCAACAACTATGGGCAGAGTACAAGCCGGTAATAGCGGTATTGATATTGATTCCTGCGGCAATGTTTATGTAGGTTCCGCAGATGGCATCTATAAATTTGATGCCGACTTGAATTTGATTACTTCTATATCCACTCCGTATAAAATATTTGATGTAAGCGTAAGTACAGGTGGCGATGTGATTTTTTGTGGTGCCACAGGAACCAATGCCAATGTAAATCGAACAGGCTACTTGCAATCAGCCAACTTGTCAGCTTGTTTGCCTCAAGTGCTGATTTGTTGCGATGCTAGTGTTTGTCCTGTTCCTCCTATGTGCGTTTTTGATGCTCCTGTAACTATTGCTGCCGGAACCCCCGGTGGTGTTTGGAGTGGCGCAGGCGTAAATCCTTCTACAGGTGTTTTTGATCCCGGAGCTGCAGGAGTTGGCACTCATACCATCACTTATACGGTGGCTTGCGGAACCAATGCTATAAACATTATTGTAAATTCTTGTGCGGTATTGGATGTTTGCCAAACCTTACTTGGCGATTTAACTGTTTCAGGAGGCACGGGTCCGTATAGTTGGCAGAGCCAAAATATCACCCAAGATTGCAGTGCATGTCTCATTGGCTGCACCTTTCCTCCCGGCTGCGCTGTGAATGTAACAACGTGGACTACTTTTGCCACGGGCAACACTGCGACGCCCCCTGCCGTCTATCCCATACGAGTGATAGATAACTATGGCGTGGTTTTCACCATTGCTGACACAGCTTTGTTAGCGCTATGTTCTCCTTGTCCAACATTAACTATCACCCCTTCAAATATCGTTGATGTTTGTTTTGGACAGACCAATGGCAGTTTTACGGCAAGCACTAGCGGTGGCGTTTTACCTTACAGTTATACTTTATTAAGTGGAGTTACACCCATCGCAACTTACAATAATGTGAGCACCCCCCAAGACTTTACAGGCTTGGCAGCAGGCACCTATACCTTAACTGTATTGGATAGTAATAATTGCGCCAACAGCATTACAGTCACTATTTCCTCATTAACTAGTTTAGCCCCCATAATTGTTGGACCTACATCTATCTGTACGGGCAACACCGCCACCTTGGATGTTGGCGCGGGATATACATCCTATCTGTGGTCAACCAATGCGACAACACAAACGATTACTGTCGGCGCAGGGACCTACTCAGTAACAGTTACGAATGGCAGTGGCTGCAGTGGAAGTTCTTCAATTACTATCACAGCATTCTCCATGACAGTCAACCTCACGCCTCAAGATGAAGGATGCCCGGGCACCTGCGATGGAAGCATCACTTCCAATGTTATTGGAGGTAATGCACCTTATACCTACTTATGGAGCAACACACAAACCACACCCGATATTACAGGGCTGTGTGCAGGCAATTATACGGTGACCGTTACCGATTCTAACGCATGCACTAAAGTCACGAACGTAACAATTTACTCCGAAAACATCAGCGCAAGTTTTGTAGCTAACCCCGAGTCGGGCGCACTTCCCTTAAGCGTTGCCTTCACCTACACAGGTTCCGGTGCCGTTTCGTGGTTTTGGGATTTTGGAAATGGACATACTTCTACAGATCAGTATCCCCCAATACAAACGTATGATACGGTGGGCTCCTATTATGTAACTTTAATCGTCTCGACAGGTGCTCCCGATTTTTGCAAGGATACGGCTCACGTGACTATTGAGGTGCAAAAACCTTCCTCTTTAATCATCCCCAATATTTTCACGCCCAACGGCGATGGACATAACGATGAATTTATTTTGTTGTATAAAGAAATTGAGACTTTCTCTTGTTCCATATTCAATAGATGGGGAAAGAAAATATTTGAATGGACAGACATTAGCGGAGGATGGAATGGCATCACCAATGGCGGAGAAGTAGCTTCGGATGGCGTTTATTTCTATATTATTTATGCCAAAGGCAAGGATAAAGTTGAATATAATTTAAACGGAACCGTAACGCTTCTACGATAAGTTTTTAATCAATCATAAAACATTGTAATCATGAAAAAAATAGGTAGCCGATGTCATTATAGTATCGGAAACTGCATCAACAGTAAGGGCGCACGACTCTTAATGTTATCAATATTATTTCTCTCTCTTTTTGTTCTAAATACAAAAACTTTTGCGCAATCATCCAACTGGAGCGCGAGCGTTGAGCCTCAAAAAGTATTCATTGAAAACAAGGGACAATTTCATATCAATAATACAGATGAAAAGGTTTTGTTTGCGTATGATGGTGGTGCCAATTGTATTTACTTTACAAAAAAAGGCATTTCGTATAGTTACCTGAAGCGTTGGGCAAAAGAAAAGGATAAGGAAGAACTAGAACGCGAAGAAAAGTTCTCTTCTCCTGAAGAATATAAGGAGAAAGAAGCCGAAGAACGTCGGATGGAATTTGAAAGCGATGCGGTAAGTATGACATGGGAGGGTGCCAATCCAAATGTTGAAATTGAAGCTTACGATGTAACGTCCGACTACCATAGTTATTCGTATAAGGAGAAAGATGGCTCCGAAAAGAACGTCAACTATATTAAAGCATTTAAAAAGATAGTGTATAAAAATCTCTATCCCAATATAGATGTGGAATACGTTTTTCATCCTATTGATGGATTGAAATATTCTTTGATTCTTCATCCCGGGGCAGATATTTCCCAAGTAAAGATGCGCTATTCAGATATGCCAAGAATTACGGCTGAAGGAGATGTACATATCAAAACGAGATTCGGCGATATTGTTGACCATGCACCCACTACTTTTTATTCGGAGAATACATCCAATAAAATTGCTTCCCATTTTGTTAGAAATGCCAACACCATTGCCTTCAATTTGGATACCTACGACCACACAAAAAGTGTTACCATTGACCCTTGGACACAAGGTCCCACCTTGCCTGCCTCAAACGGTGTTTGGGAATGTGAAATTGATGGCGCCGGCAATGTGTATATGATAGGTGGCGAAATGCCGATGAAACTTCTGAAGTACAATGCCACAGGAGTGATACAATGGACATATAATACACCTTATGACACCGCAAATTATTGGCTCGGAACCTTTGCAACGGATATGACTGGGAATAGTTATGTTACTTCGGGTTCTATTGCAGGCATGAAAAAGGTGAATGCTGCAGGTGGTGTCGTTTGGACATGGAATGCGCCTTTGCTTAGTGTTGATGAGTATTGGAATATTGCTTTCAATTGTGATCAAACCAAGCTTATTGTGGGAGGGACTTCCGGCACAATGTTAAGTATTCATGGTGCTATTTTCTATATTAATACGACTAACGGAGCCGTTCTCAGCAATCAAACGGTGGCACTGGGCAGCATGTTTGGTATTCCACCTTCTATACAAGAAGTGCGCTCAATCACTTCGTGTCGAAATGCAAGATATTATTATCTTACCTTAGACACATTAGGCGCTATTGATGATGATTTTGCCCAATGCGGTTCGACTTCTCCTGTTATTTTCAAGATGGATCATGGCTTACATTTTAGTTATAAAAGTGAGGATTACAAACCGAACAATGGAAATTCAGGCATGATGTGCATAAGAGCCAATAGATATTTTGTCTATACGCAAAATGGTGCGACACTTCAAAAACGTTCTTTGTTGGATGGGTCTATAATTGCAAGTGTAGCTATTCCCGGTGGAATAAACACAACTTCATTATTTGGTCAGCATCAGGCAGGCAATGCCGGTATTGATATTGACTCCTGCGGCAATGTGTATGTTGGTTCAGCAACCGGAGTATATAAATTTGATGCAAATTTGGTTCCTATATCAAATATTGCGACTCCTTACAGAGTTTTTGACGTGGCAGTAAGCACCAATGGCGATGTAGTTTTCTGCGGAGCTACGGGTACATCTGCTACAGCTACCAACAGAAATGGCAAAATTCAATCCGCAAATATGTCGGCATGCCCACCCATGACCTTATTCTGTTGCGACGCTACTGTGTGCCCCGTTAATCCAATGTGCGACACTATGCCGGCATTCAATTTAGTCGCTAACCAAGCGGGAGGTGTATTTAGTGGACAAGGCATCACCGATGCTGCATTAGGCACCTTTAATCCGGCGATTGCCGGTGCCGGAACACATACGATTAGTTATTCTTTGTCCTGCGGAACCGGTACCATCGTTATTGATGTTGTTAATTGTGGAGCGCCATGCCCAACAATTACGTTCAACAACACTTCAACGCCTGCATGTATAGGATCCTTGTCCGGCTCCATTACAGTGGAAGCAACCAACGGCTCCTCACCCTACGTATATGTTGTGCAGGATAGTACTGGAGCTACCATAGCCACTTATGTCAATATGGTTGGAAGCCAACCCATTTATGGTCTCGCCCCGGGACAATATGTGTTTACAGTTATGGATGCTAACAATTGCGTTGGCTCCGACACTATCACGGTAGGTATATCAACGAACCTGATGCCGAACATCACAGGACCAAGTACAATTTGTGCTGGAACTACAGCTACACTTGATGCAGGAGTATATGCCACGTATTTATGGTCCACTAGTGATGTAACTCAAACACTCATAATAACCGCTGCCGGAACGTATTTTGTTACCGTAACGGATGCAGGAGGCTGCACAGGTACAGATTCTTTTACTGTTGCTCAAGGAAATAATCTTAATCCTAGTATTACGGGACAACTCAATATTTGCCCTGGAACAAGCACAACGCTTAATGCCGGAAATGGATATTCAAATTATCTTTGGTCGAACAATGCCACTACACAAACTATCACGGTAAATACTAGCGGAACCTATGCTGTTACTGTTTCCAATATAGGAGGGTGCAGCGGTTCGACTTCCGTCACGGTTGTTGTCTATCAAACCCTTCCTATTGCTGTAACGGCACAACCGCAAACGGTATGTCCCGGCAATCCTGTAACACTTGCCGCTACGGGTGGGCAATCCTATATATGGAATACAGTGCCTCCAAGCACTGATTCTGTCTTCATTGTAAATCCAACAGTAAACACCACCTACATGGTAACAGCAACCTACAACGGATGTACAGGTACCGCACAAGTTACTGTTAGCATTGACTCCTATCTCAGTGTAAGCACTTCGTCTACCAATGCGGGTTGCGCAAGCAATGATGGAACCGCCACTGCCAATGCATCAGGTCCCGGTTATACCTATGTTTGGAATACCGTACCGCCCCAATACACGCAAACAGCAACTGGCTTGGCGGATGGCAACTACAGCGTTACGGTTACATTAAATGGCTGCTCGGGGGTGTCAACTGTCACTGTTGTTCGAGATGCAGGTCCATTGGCAGCATTCTATGCGCAACCCGACCAAATGACCATAGGCGATGGACCGATATTCTTCTTCGACCAATCTGTTGGAACCATCACCCAATGGAGTTGGACTTATGGCGACAACTCATCGGGCACAGGAGATCATACCACTCATGTTTATGCTGATACGGGTTCTTATCTAGTCACGTTGATTGTTGTAGATGCCGGTGGGTGTATTGATACGGCTTATGGTCATATAGACATTAACCCCTACTTTGCTTTGTGGATACCCAATTGTTTTACACCAAACAATGATGAAAAAAATCCGGTATTTAAACCGCTAGGAGTTGGCATTAAACCTTCAACTTATTTTATGGTTGTTTACGATCGTTGGGGTCGTGAAATGTTTTACACCACCGATATAAACGAAGGATGGAATGGTACGCTTTCTAACAAGTATGCGTATGATAAAGCCGTTGAGGGAGTTTATGTATATCTAATTCGTGTCACGGATGTCAACGGTAGAAAGCATTCTTATAAAGGTATTGTTACATTAGTCCAATAAAATCGCTGAGGTTTCGAACCTCCCACTTTTTAATCTAAGATTAAACAAAGCTGCATACGTCTTCTTGAAATATCAAGTAGATGTGTGCAGCTTCTTTTTTACAGGTATTACAATTGTTTTTATACTGAATTAATTCGGAGA
>CAIOYH010000102.1 GCA_903862465.1 uncultured bacterium
AGGTATTTATTTCTTTACTGTTGAAGCAGGAGCAAATAAAGTTACCAAAAAGATTGTTATTGAATAATCGAAACTTATTTGATAAAAAAAAGCCCGATATTTGTTTATCGGGCTTTTTTTTTGTGTACCTTTGATGCATTATTTATTAAAAATCAAAAATACATTCAATTACACAATAAATAATAGCATAATAGAACATACCTTTTTAATAAAAACAACCAATTAATTTAAGTACAAATTATTAACCAAACAAAAACACTATGAAAAAAAATCTATTCTTTGCAGTAGCTTTGATAGTTGGATTCAGTTCTTTTGCTCAGTTAATCCCTGCAAAAGTGCCTAACCAATATCAAAATTTAAAAGCACCACAAATGCTGACAGCAGTTCAAGAAACCATGAACTTCAGCACACAAAGCAACCCAAGCGTAGCTCCGCAGTTGTCAAAATCCATTAATGAATCCATTATTGGAATAACTCGCTACGATTTACAAACCAACAAATCTGTTCCAAACAGAGTGTATTTGTATCCTGATGGAACTATTGGCGCAACATTCACTTATGGTATTACCGAAACAGCTTTTGCCGATAGAGGCTCGGGGTATAATTATTTTAATGGAACCACTTGGGGCGCTAATCCAACGGCACGTATCGAAACTTCCAGATGTGGTTGGTCTTCGTATGCACGACTTGGAACGGGAGAGATTGTTGTATCTCATAACGGCAGCACAGGCTTATTAGTTTCAAAACGAGCCATAAAAGGAACAGGGAGTTGGACAACATCCACTTTAATTGGTCCAGCATGTACAAATGGAACAACAGCCCTTTTATGGCCCCGCATGATAACTTCCGGCAATACCATACATATTATTGCGTGTACTGACCAAGCCGTTTCGCCTGCCGTATGGTATTATCAAGGTCTTGCGCTTGCATTGGTATATATCCGATCAACCAACGGTGGTGTAACATGGGATACTCCTCGTGTTCTTCCTGGAATGGATGCGGCAACCATTGTTTCTAATGTTACCCGAGGTTTTTCAGGTGACGCTTATAGTTGGGCTGGTGCAAAAGGCGATACTATTGCCTTTGTTGCTGGTGAAAGTTGGATGAATGTTTTTGTGATGAAATCATTTGATGGAGGGACAAACTGGACGAAAGTGCCTGTTTATAATTTTCCAACTGTTTCATCATTTCCAACCCCAACTATCCCATCAACAGATGGTTGCTATTCTGTTGCTTTGGATAATACCGGAAAAGCTCATGTTACTATGGGTAGAATGAAAGTATCGAAAACCACTTCCAGTATAGACTCTTCCAGTTATCTTCCTTACACTGACGGCTTAGTTTATTGGAACGAAACGATGCCTGTTCTTGATTCAACCCGAATGGGAAATTTGACAACCTTAACTTCCAACGGACAATTGATTGCCTCCATGTTGGATTATAACGGTAATGCCATTGCCGATTTTCCAACCGTAGCAACGGGCACTTGGCCCTTCGGTACCTATTATGCTTCTTTGTCGAGTATGCCAAATATGACTTTTGATGCAAGTGGAAATCTCTACGTTTCCTATTCTTCGTGCCGCGAAGATAAAATTGATGCAACCGGATTAAAATTATACCGACACCTTTATATTACCTATAAAAACTATGGTACGAATTCATGGTCAGTTCCAACGGATATAACCGCAAATGTTCTTCATGATTATGATGAATGTATCTTCGGTTCCATGTCATATACCTCGGATACAAGAGTTCATTTGGTTTATCAAGCAGATGAAACTCCTGGCTTAGCTGTAAGAGGCGACCTAACAGCTTATGCTGATAACTATATTTATTACGCAAATATCACTAAATCCGAAATTATTGTTGGAGCTGACGAAATTCAAAATCCTATTAATATGAATATTTATCCCAACCCAAGTTCAGATTATACGTATATTGATTTAGATTTGACAAAA
>CAIOYH010000103.1 GCA_903862465.1 uncultured bacterium
ACTTTTATGCCATTATTTTTTTAACCCATTTTATTTAACAGTTTAAATAATTGAATTTCAGATGACAGAAGATTTGCTCCATTATATTTGGAAATTCCAACGATTTAATTTTTTTTCGAAAACCGAAGAAGGATTTCCTTTTGAAATTATTTTTCAAGGAAATCACAACCTAGATGCCGGTCCCGATTTCTTAAATGCTAAGATTCGCATCAACAAAACCCTTTGGGCGGGCAATGTCGAAGTCCATCTCAAATCTTCCGATTGGTTTGCCCACAAGCATCACACCGACAAAGCCTACGACACAGTGATTCTGCATGTGGTGTGGGAGCACGACAAACCTATTCTAGACAAAAAAGGCAATACTATCCCAACATTGGTTCTTAAAAACAAAGTAGAACCCAACTTGATAAACAAATATCAGTATTTCCTCGAAAACAAAAATTGGATTCCTTGCGAAAATTTAATTTCCACTATAGACCCCTTCAAAGTTTTTTCATGGCTCCAATCCATGTCCATCTCACGATTGCAGAAAAAAACCGATATCATTTTCCAAAAACTACTCCTCACAACCAACAATTGGGAAACAGTTTTCTATGAAATGCTTGCCCGAAACTTTGGTTTCAACCTCAATTCCGACACCTTCGAATTACTCGCGAAATCCTTAGATATTAAATACATATCGAAACATAAAAACAACCTATTTCAAATAGAGGCAATGCTTTTCGGTCAAGCAGGATTGCTCGATTCCGATTTTGCCGACGACTATCCAAACAAACTTCGCAAAGAATATCTTTACATGCAGCATAAATTCAATCTCCAACCCATTCAAAAACATCTTTGGAAGTTCCTTCGCATACGTCCGAGCAACTTCCCAACCATCCGTATTGCACAATTTGCCTCCTTAATTTATAAATCATCCTCACTTTTTTCAAAAATAATTTCTGCCGAAACCTTAAAAGATTTGCATGCCCTTTTTACGGCTGAACCCTCTGAATATTGGCGTTTTCACTACATGTTCGACATGCCTTCTCCCCCAAAAGTAAAGCCTCTCGGATCCGCCTCCATAAATTTATTACTCATTAATACCATAATTCCTTTTATATTTGCATTCGGAACGTTCAAGAACGAACAAAAATACAAGGATCGCGCCTTAGATTTTTTGGAAGCCTTGAAACCCGAACAAAACAGTATTATCACCCATTTCTCTCATGCAGGCATCCAACCCCAAAGTGCCTCTCAATCCCAAGCTTTGATAGAAATGTATCATAACTACTGTTCGAAAAAGAAATGTGTAAACTGTTCAATAGGTGACATCTTGTTAAAAAACAAATAGAAACAAATGAATCGGCAACCTAATATATTATTCAATAAAATCATTTATGCCATCCTGATAATATTTATTATTATCACCCTCGGAACGCTTGGCTATATATTTATTGAACACTACGCCTTCATTGATGCGCTCTACATGACCGTTATCACCGTCGGCACCGTCGGCTTCCGCGAAGTGGAGCCTTTGTCCTTCTACGGAAAAATCTTCACAATTATTCTCATCATTCTTTCGTTAGGTATCTTGGCTTATTCTTTATCGCTCATCACAAGCTATTTTGTCGAAGGCGAATTACAAATTCTATACAGAAATTATAAAACAAAATCAGGAGTAAAAAAAATGAAAAATCACGTTATCATTTGTGGATACGGCAGAAACGGAAAACAAGCTGCCTTACGTTTAATTGCCCACAAACAACCCTTTGTCGTCATTGACAACAACCACGAAATTGTCGTCAAATACGGGCTAAAAAACATCATCTTTGTCGAAGGCGATGCCACCCTCGACGAAGTCTTGATCGACGCAGGCATCCATCATGCCAAGGCGCTCATAACCACCGTCCCCATTGATGCCGACAACATGTATGTCGTCCTCTCTGCCCGTGCCCTCAATCCCAACATCAAAATCATCAGCCGTGCCAGCAACGAATCCGCCCAACAAAAACTCATCATTGCGGGTGCCAACAGCGTCGTCATCCCCGAAAGCGTCGGTGGCGCTCACATGGCTTCCTTGGTCATCAACCCCGACATCCTCAACTTCTTCAACGAAATCTTCATCCCGGGCGAAGACTCTCCCAACTTGGTCGAATTCACCTGCTCCAACATGAACCCCGAATTCCAAAACCGAACCATCGAAGAACTCAAAATCCGCATAAAAACAGGTGCCAACATCATCGGACTAAAAACATCAGACGCCAAATTCATCATCAACCCCGCTCCCAACACCCGACTCTTGCCCGATTCCAAACTATTCGTCCTCGGAACCCCCGAACAAATCGAATACATGAAACTCATACTGTCGAGTTGATTCCTGCTTTTTGAAAAGTTGAATAATTATACTGAAGCATATAGGTATGAAAGTACTTTACATCGGTAGTTTAAAATCCAACATACAAGGTAAAAATGATTGCTTGTATGTGCCTGCAAATTTGATTTTGTTTGATGAGGTGGAAAACATTTCCCAAAGCGGATTTTTTGCACTTATGTTTATTCATTTAGATAGTTGGAATGAGATGAACGTGACATCTGCAGCTAAGTTTCTATTTGAACCCGAACATGTTGTTGTGCAACTTGCAAAATCGCTCCAAGAAAGTCTAAAGTATTATCAAAAAACAGCTAAAAAAAAGAATAAACTTGTTGAAGAAATGCGTTTTATCAGTATTTTTAAAAAAAACTATACCATGTTAAAATTGGAGATAAAACGAAAACTTGAATGGTTAATTGAAGCATCATATATTAAGCCGTTAATTGGTTTTATTGAAGATAAAACATGGCAATCCTGTAGTTACGATTTTACTGTTTTAGAAGTTAAAGAGAGCCCATATATTCGTGAGATTGCCTTTTCTCTGATTGAACGCAAACATATTTTAGCCTTAGATTTTTGTATGGAGGAACATTTCAGTTTCTCTCCAATTTCATTAATCAATAGCGATGAGGCGTTTCCCGATTTTATTAAAATCCCTATGTGGAAACTACCTTTGCTAAAAAACATGACCCATCAACAATTAAAATATACCCGACAAGATTTACAACCAAAGCTTCTTGATTTTCAGAAACAATTGAACGAACTTTATGAAGATTTGGTCAATATAAACTATTCCAGTGATAACTTTGATCAAATAGTGCAGCTCTGCAACCAAAAACTCTCACATCACATCGAGCCTACTCAAAAAACTATTGATGCAAGTTTATACATCAGTCAACACAAAAATATGAACCCTGCCGACCATGGACTTTATTTCAATATAGGCATCACATCTGCCGCAACAATAGTGAATTACTTCGAAAAAGGCAATATTATTGAGCCCTATGTAGCCACCGAAATCAAACAACAAGTCAAAAGATATATGGATTTGAATTCAACTTTTATGTTTGTTTATTACACAGTCAATCCACCGATTCCAAAAGATTAAAACAAATCCTACCCAAGCATGAAAACACATTATATCATCAGCACAGAATCTGATATCAATTTAATTAACGATGCTGCTTACATCCGACCCAATTTATTATTTTTCGACCACCTAAAAAATTCTTCTTATTGTGCCTTTCATATTATGATTTATCGCGCTATTGATGATATAGAATATGAATATCTCCTTCCTTTAACGCCATTTTATTTTAATCATGAAGCAGTTACGGAGGAATATATGGAACAACTTTTTAGTTATTTTAAAAAGTATAAACAAATATTGAAAATACCACATAAGAACCAACTCCAAATGCGTGTTATACTTACATTTAGAAACACCATGAGCCAACATAGAAAAGGAATGAAAGAAAACATAACATATCTTTTAAACCTATACAATCTAATGGAATTAGTAAATTTTGCCGAAGAAGAAACTTGGGAATTAGACTTTCTCGACTTTATGGATGATAGCAACCATGAAGATTATTATATCCCGAAAATAGTGGATTCAATACTAGATATAGAAGAAATTCTATCATTCGATAACTGCGTTGATGAATTATTCTCCCACACTTTGCTTACTTCAAATCAAAACAAAACCACTGATTTTATTAAGATACCTCTATGGAAATTGCCTCCCCTACACCAAATGACCAATGCCCAATTAACCTATACATCTAAGGAGTTCAAATCTATTTTGGCTGATTTTCAAAAGCAATTAGTTCTCCTTTCTGCTGATTTACTAAAAACAACTTTTTCCGAAAAAAACGGGTCACTAATTAAAGAAAAGTGTGCTGATCAGCTTTTGCATTTTGTCCAACCCATCCAAACGTCTATAAACGATAGCCTTTACATAAGTCAATACAAAAATAAATTTTCTACTACAGAGGGCATCACCTTATGTTTAGGTATAACTTCAGCCACAAACCTAATCAATTACTTTGAAAAAACCTCAGTTGTCAAACCCTATGTCGCTTCCGAAATCAAACAACAATTAAGCCGACATATTGACCTAAACAGTACCCATATTTTTGCCTATTATGAAATATATCCATCTTCTGAAGCAATCACAAATTAATTCTTTTTCACGATGCATATAAAAACCCGTTCGGCTAAGCTGTGCCTAAGTCGTTCCTATCTTTTTAGGCTCTGCCTAAATCCTATTTATCTGCTAGATTTCCCCTCAAAAAAAGCTCGAACACCGATACTGCGTAGCAGTTTAAGTATTGTAATAAAAACCTACTCACACTAAAAAAAATCCCTGTAGGGGATTAACTAATGTTGATTTTTTTCTCTATCGGCTTAAACTCTGCCTGTCTCAAATATATCTTTATAGGCTTTTGCCTATCCTTTCCAACAGATTGCCACACATCTCCCTATTGTGTTCTATTGTGCCTATTGTGGTGATAAGCTATTATGTTCTACTGTGCCTATTGTGCTGAAAAAAAATCATATTTAATCTTACAAATCAGCGTCATCTGCGTTCTAATTATATCCTGCTCCATTATAGCCCCTTTTTTCAAGGGGTTGGGGTTAATAGCCCCTTTTTAACCTGTCCCGCACACAAAGTGTCGGGAGGGGTTGGGGTTTCTTTTAATTTTCATCATAACGCTCCCATTAAAACATCCCACCCCTTGTAGGGGCGTATTGCATACGCCCTTTTCATTATTCATCCTTCATTTTTAATTTTTCATCCTTCATTTTTCATTTTTCACTTTTCATTCCTTACCTCAAGGTTAAATTAAGGTTAATGATTATACGTTTTAATTTCAGAATAACTAAAATTCCTAATTTTGTTCCTCAAATCAAATACTAACCTTTTAAAACCATAAAAACCATGACACCTAGAAGAGAAGACAAAATTTTCATTGCCGAAATCACCTTCGAAAACTTGAAAACAGACAAAGTACCTTTCTTGGATTTCTCGCCAACCTACGACGACACATTCATTGATTGGTTCGAAGAACGCATCTCCGAAGCCCGTGCCTTAGTTCTTGTCGAAACCATGATTGGCGAAGGCAAAAACATCACCAAAGCAGTTTACAAAAGCATGAAGGAACTCCGTCCAATGCTATTACCCTTAGAAGGATACGTAAAAAGAGCTGTTGATCTGACCGTTCCTGTCGAAAACTTCGGCATCAAAGCCGTCCGCGATAAAATTGACAGCAAAGACGCCGAAGGATTAGACCTAAAATTGGCTATAGTAGTAACCAACATCAACAACAACCTCACTGCCCTGACCGACAAAGGCTACAAAGCCGCTGACTTCATCATATTCAAAGACCAACGCATCAAAATTCGCACCTTAAACCTCTCCCAAAAACTCCAAGACGAAGACCAAGCCGTAATTGTCGCCGCCAACAACGTCATCCTTGACGCCCTTGACGTCGCCACCCGCGACATCCTCGACGCCGGCAAACGCATCTTCAAATACACCAACGAAGCCAAACTTCACGAATACACCTACGATCGCCTCCTCAAACGCATCCGCCACGACAACAACTCCGCCCCCGACGTCCCCCCCGTAGAATAACCTTCCACTATCAATATTGTTTTCCCGTTCGGCTTAGGCTATGCCTAAGTCGAATATATCATTATAGGCTTTTGCCTATCCTTTCTAACATATTGCTTTACATTTCACTATTGTGCTCTATTGTGTCTATTGTGGTAAAAATACCCTATTGTGTTCTAATGTGCCTATTGTGGTAAAAATACCCTATTGTGTTCTATTGTGCCTATTGTGGTAAAAATAGCCTATTGTGTTCTATTGTGCCTATTGTGGTGAAAACACCCTATTGTGTTCTATTGTGCCTATTGTGGTAAAAATATCCTATTGTGCTCTATTGTGCCTATTGTGGTAAAAATATCCTATTGTGCTCTATTGTGCCTATTGTGGTAAATATAGCCTATTGTGTTCTATTGTGCCTATTGTGGTAAAAATATCCTATTGTGTTCTATTGTGCCTATTGTGGTAAAAATATCCTATTGTGTTCTATTGTGCCTATTGTGGTAAAAATATCCTATTGTGCTCTATTGTGACTATTTCGGAGTAAACCATGCCAGTGATTCCGGAGCAAAGTGTGCCAGTGATTCCGGAGTAAACCATGCCACAAAAAGCATAAAAGTAAGGCTGGGATAAAAAAGTCAGAAAATATAA
>CAIOYH010000104.1 GCA_903862465.1 uncultured bacterium
GTTTCTATCGTTAAAAGTGGTTATTCTATCGTTTGAATCGGTGTTTCTAGCGTTAGAATCGGTGTTTCTAGCGTTGTAGGTGGGGCTATAATTATTTTTGATGTTATTTTTCGTATAAACCTTTCAATTTTTGCTGAGTCATCATAATTCATTTTTCAGCATGATAAAAAAATATACGAATCAGCAGAAAAAAATGTTCTATGATATATAAAATGTGTACTTTTACACAAGATTTCAAATAACAGCATTGTTGTTCACTAAAAAAAACAAACACTATGAAAAAGTTTTTCTTGCTTTTAGTAATGATGCCTTTGATGGCATATTGTCAAAAGACAGACACCCTAAAAGCCAAAAGATTTTCTATCGGATTAAGCTATTCTCCGGATTATTGCTACCGATTTTTAGCATCCCCCAATTCATTGTTTAAAGGTGTTGTTGAAGTTAGAAACAAGCTTGGAATTCCTACTTTTGGCTACACAACGGGTGTTAATTTCGCCTATCGGTTCAACCGAAGATTTACACTCGAATTTGGAGCCATGTTTTCTAAGCATGGAGAGAATATGAATTTTATGGACTTGATTTATTCAGCACCAAATCCAAATGATCCGATTAAAGCTAAAGTTTATTATCGCTATTATTATATTGGAATTCCTATTAAAGTTGACTTCGACATTTTGACCAAAAGAGCAAAACTCTATGCAACGGCAGGTATTTCACCAAATATATTTATTATGGACAAAACAATAACTTTTTATGAATATAGCGATGGAACAATCACCGAAAAATCAAGAATTAAAGATTTTGCTTTTAGCAGTCTCAACTTAGCTGCCATAGCAGGCATTGGCTTTAGTTATGACTTCACCAAACATTTCTATATAAGAGTTGAACCTACCTTTAGATGTTCCATAATTTCAATTAACCAAGAGCCCGTAAAAGACTATTTGTATTCGGTTGGGCTCAACACGGGGCTTTATTTTAAATTGTAAGCACATGATCTCAATTGAGCAAAGCCACCAAACTTTCCTTCTACAAGAAATAAAAACAAAATCCATCAAACTAAAATAGATTTTGTATCTTTGTAAAAAAAATCAAGATGATAGTAACGGAAAAAATATCAGAAATAGTCAACAAAATAGCTTTCGGGTATAAGCCTGATAAAATAATACTATTTGGTTCTTATGCCGTTGGCAATGCTGATGAAAACAGCGATTTGGATTTGTTGGTCATAAAAGATACCGACCTGCCAAGACCTCAGCGAGCCATGCTTGTTCGAAAAATGCTTTACGGCGCTATGGTCCCGATTGATTTAATTGTTTATACGCCTAAAGAAATAGAAGACGCTAAGGATAATGAATTTAGTTTTGTTTATAAAGTAATGCATACCGGAAAAACTTTATATGAAAGATAGAATTGAAGAAATAAAACTATACTACCACTGCAAAAGATTAACCTGCTATTATTGATGAATAAATCATCCGCGCAGAAATCATAAATCTAAAATCTCAAATCTAAAATCCAAAATCTCAAATCAAAAATCTAAAACCCCTCCCCTTATTTTCCCTTGATAACCTTCTTCACGTTCTTGCTGATTTTGGCGATGCGTTCGATGTTTTCTTTGATGGGGGATTTGGTGACTCCGTCGATGCGCAACAACATATTTTGATGATGGACGATGTGTTGTTCGGGATAGATGATGACGAAACTGCTTTTCTCGAAATTTTTGGACAATAGGCGGGGCAAGCCTTCCAAATACGTTTGCGCCGAGGCAGTGCCTTCGCGGGCGCTAATCCATATCATCAAATCGGTGTGGGATAAATTTTCGTTCAAGGACAGTAGGTTGTCATAACCATCAAACGCCACAAAGTTTACGGCAGCCGTTTTCGATGTGTCGAATTTCTCTTTCACAGCCGCTAAGGTGGGCGCGGAGGCAAACAACAGCACCTTTGCGCTGAGTTCTTTCGCAATCTGCTCAATTTGATGTATCCATTTTTCGAATCCGCGCTCGGCTTGAGCATTGTCGGGAACGATGACGGCGAGGCGTTTGTAGTAGCCAAAGGGATTCATCATTTTCACCACAAACATCATTTGATGATTTTTGGGAAGGATGTTTTCTAAGATGCCTCCGAAAATGTTTTGCACCGTAGTGGTTTGTCCGTTCCAACCCATCACCACCTTGGTTATCATCAGTTCTTTGATGGCGCGATTGATGCCATTCGCCACGTTGAGATCAATCCGCGTGACCAATTGCAGGGATTGGTCTTGGGTGACAGTTTGGTTGGCAACGCGCTCTATCATTTGGGTTTTCAAGAGGATTTCGTCGCGTGCCTCGTCGCTGTCCACGGTTCCCATCACCACATTTAGGGGATAGACAGGCTCCTTTGAACCTTTCTCTTTAATCAATAAAGCGAAACTCAAGAGTTGCTCCATAGTGGCAGGATTCGCCACGGGCACCAAAATGCGCTGTTCGGAGTCTTTCTCTTTGGGGGCGTTTTGGTTTTCGGTCACGGCGAGTTTTCTGCCGGCATTTTCCGTGACAAATGAACTGATTAAGCAACTCACCAATATCACGATGATGGTGCCATTGAGCACATCAATATTCAGTATTCCGAGATTATATCCCACCAAAATAAGAGCAATAGTCGCCGCGGCATGTGAGCTGCTCAAACCAAACAGGACATTGCGCTCCACCACGGTAAACTTATAAATCTTTTGGGTGATAAAGGCTGCGAGATATTTTGTGATTTCGGCTGTCACCACCAAAATCCCCGCGATGATAAGGGCATTATAGCCATTGAGCAGCACATTCAGATTGACAATCATCCCCACTCCTATCAAAAAGAAAGGAATAAAAATGGTGTTGCCGATAAAAACGGTGCGATTCATCAACACGGAGGAAGGTGGAATCAATTTGTTTAATGCCAACCCTGCCAAAAAAGCGCCTATCATGGGTTCGATTCCGGCAACTTTCGACAGATAAGCCGAAGCAAAAACGATGGTGATTACGTAGAGATATTGCGCGCTGCCGTCGCCCTCCAAATTCTTGAAAAACCAACGACTCATGGCAGGCACCACCCAAAGCATGATAGATACGTAGGCTGCCAACATGGAAAGCATCCCCACCCAAAACATGCTATCCATGTCTCCTTTAAAGAGACGAACAATGATGGCAAGCAGCAACAACACAGCAGTATCGGTGATGATGGTGCCGCCGATTACGGTATTGATGACGCGGTTTTTGGTGATGCCGAGTTTAGAAGCGATGGGGTAAGAAACGAGGGTATGGGTGGAAAACATACTCGACAGCAACAAAGAGGCAAGAAAATCTAGTTTGATGATATAAAACGTAACCGCAAAACCAATGGTAATCGGAATCAGGAAAGTTAGAGCACCAAAAACAATGCTACGCGAACGGTTTTTCTTGAAATCAACCAAATCAATTTCGAGTCCCACCAAAAACATGATATACAACAAACCAAAGGAGGAAAACATTTTGATGCCGTTGACCGGCGAAATGATGCACAAGCCATGAGGTCCCAACAAAACTCCGGCAAGGATAAACCCTACAATGCCGGAAATACGAAAACGTTTAAGAATTCTTGGCGCTAAAAAAATAACAAGAAATATCAACAGAAAAACCAAGATGGGATCTGTTATCGGAAGTTGGAAATTATCTAAAAACCTCAAGTTATTTTTTCTGCAAAATTACTAATTTTAGTAATTAGAAACCCAATATTAAAAAATATTTACTTCGGGATGTAATTCGATGCCGAATTTCGTAAAAACACTTTGTTGCATCTGTTGAGATAAAAGCAAAATATCCTTTCCGGAGGCATCACCATAATTCACCAAAATCAATGGCTGAAGCTGATTCACGCCGAAATCCCCTTGGCGATAGCCTTTCCAACCACACTGTTCTATCAACCATGCAGCAGCCAATTTAAAAGACTGTTCGGTTACTTTATAATAGATTAAGCTTGGAAATTCAACAAGCAATTGATTCAGTTTAGCGACATCAACCATCGGATTCTTAAAAAAACTTCCTGCCGAACAAACCAATGTCGGATCAGGGATTTTACTATTTCTGATATTTTTGATAGCAATGCTCACAGCCTTCAAATCCGTTTTATGGGGTGAAATACGCTTTACTTCATCAGCCACACCTTTATAATCTAAGGCAAAACGCTCTTGTTTCGAAAGGCGAAAAACGACAGATGCTATAAAAACCTTAGCCTTCAATTCATTTTTAAATATGCTATCGCGATATCCAAACAAACAATCACAATTCTTCAGATGCAATTCCTCGAAATCATCGAGACGAACAGCATGAACTTGATGAATGCTATCCGCAACTTCAACGCCATAAGCTCCGATATTCTGAATTGGCGAACTTCCAACCGTTCCGGGTATGCCCGAAAGATTTTCCAATCCATATAAATTATGCTGAATACAAAACTGAATCAAATCATCCCACCCCTCCCCTGCTGCGGCTTCCACAAGACATTCGTCATCCGTCTCAGAAACCATCTTGATGCCTTTAGAAGCAACGCGAACAACATATCCATCGAAATCTTGCGTAAACAAGACGTTGCTTCCACTCCCTAAAAACAATAAAGGCTTCGGATTATCTTGTATAATGGATGCAAATTGTTTCAGTTCTGCTACAACATGCAACTCAGCATAAAAACGCGCTTTAGCTTTAACACCAAAGGAATTCAACATTTTTAATTCGACGTTTTCTGCGAACTGCATGGCTTATTAGTTAGGCAATAAATAGATAATTGTGATTTATAAATGGAACCACATACCCAATACCATTTACTATTTCTGCTCCCCTTTATTTAAAAGGGCAGCATTTACAAATGCTTTGAACAATGGATGCGGACTAGCCACCGTGCTGCTATACTCGGGATGAAACTGCACGCCAACAAACCATGGATGATTGGTATTTTCGATAATCTCCACAAGGTTATCTTTAGGATTGATACCTGCAGCAATCACGCCTGCTTTTTCAAAGTCGGCAAGATATTTATTGTTGAATTCATAGCGATGACGGTGGCGTTCCATAATATCTTGAGATGCATAAATGGTCGAAACTTTGGTTCCTTCCACAATTTTGCATGGAAAAGCACCAAGCCGCATAGTGCCACCTTTGCAGGATATTTTTTTCTGAGCCTCCATGATATCAATCACAGGATATTTTGTTCTGGGATTCATCTCTGTGGAATGTGCATCTTCCAAGCCCAAGACATTTCGCGCAAACTCAACAACGGCACATTGCATACCTAAACAAATTCCAAGAAAAGGTATTTTGTTTTCTCGAACATGACGTATGGCTAAAATCTTCCCTTCAATTCCTCTCTCTCCAAAGCCCGGCGCCACAACTATTCCATGTAAACCTTCCAACTTCTCTTCCACATTTTCCTTGGTGATATACTCCGAATGAATCATTTTCAAATTCACTTTGCATTGCAAATCCGACCCTGCATGAACAAATGATTCCACAATAGATTTGTAGGCATCTTTCAATTCAACATACTTACCCACCAAACCAATATTCACTTCGCTGAGCGGGTTTTTTAGATTATATAAGAAATTCTCCCAATGGGACAAATCCGGATCGTTATTGATAGGCATCATGGTTTTTTCTAAAACCACAACATCGAGCATTTCCTGTTGCATCAACAAAGGCACGTTATAAATAGTATCGGTATCAATAGATTCAATAACTGAACGGGGTGACACATTGCAGAACAAGGCAATCTTGTTTTTCAAGCCCTCATTCAATGGTCTTTCGGTGCGGCAAACAAGGATGTCGGGCTGCACGCCTAATTCGAGCATATTCTTTACAGAATGTTGGGTTGGCTTAGTTTTTAATTCTCCTGCTGCAGCAAGATAAGGCACCAAGGTCAAATGCACCACCACACAATTCGTCTCCCCAAGCTCCCAACGCATTTGGCGAATAGCTTCAATATAGGGCAAAGATTCAATATCGCCAACGGTGCCACCAATTTCCGTAATTAAATAATCGAATTTGCCTTCATTCGCCAACAATTTGATGCGGTATTTTATTTCATCAGTAATATGGGGAATAACTTGAACTGTATCGCCCAAATAATCGCCTCTACGCTCCTTTTCTATGACAGCTTGATAAATTCTACCTGTAGTGATATTATTCGCCTGTGATGTGGGCACATTCAAAAAGCGTTCGTAGTGTCCCAAATCCAAATCTGTTTCCGCTCCATCGTTTGTCACATAGCATTCGCCATGCTCATAAGGATTAAGTGTGCCCGGATCAATATTTATATAAGGATCAAATTTTTGAATGGTAACAGCAAAGCCTCGTGCTTGCAACAATTTAGCCAAAGAAGCGGAAATAATGCCCTTACCTAATGATGAGGTGACTCCGCCTGTTACGAAAATATATTTTGTCTGCGACATGATTAATAGATTAAAACGCAAATTAACGCAAAATATAAATATAAACAGCATTGTTTTTGTTTTTTTTTAAACATATCATTGTTCAAATATATTTTATCCTACCATTTTCAATTAAGCTCCTCTCCTATCGACAACAAGAAATCATTCCATTATAACTAGGAAATTAAATACTAAAAGAAAAGAACTTGCGTTTAGAAACTAAAATTTCCGACCATGAAAAAATTAATTTTTGTTCTAGCCTGCACAGCTTTATTAAGCTCTTGCAAAAAAAACACCTCTAGCTCCTATACACCCGATTGCAGTGGTGCGGCAAAGTCATTTGCTACTGATGTTTTTCCCCTTGTAAACGGCAATTGTACAGGATGCCATACGAAGTACGCAAATTATACGGGTATTTCCGGAGATGCATCATTAATCCGCAGTAGAATTGTTGATGGAAGTATGCCTAAAGGTGGTTCTTTTTCTTCTACTCAAAAAAATGCAATTGTTTGTTGGATTGATAATGGTGCTCCAAACAATTAATCTACCATTCTTCTACAATATTAAAAAGCTCATTTGGATTAAAATCCGAATGAGCTTTTTTAATTTGATGCCAATAGAAACTCTATCCTATTATTCAACGAATAGTATTGTCAAAAAAAATTGCCCAATACAATTGAATATTCAAAACAACACCATAAATTCCAAATTATTTATAAAAAAAAACGGAGGGTATTACCCTCCGTTTTTTATTCAATCAAGAATCATCATTCAATAATAATTTTCTCAATATGCGAATAGTTTTTCGAAACCAATCTTATGAAATACATACCTTTCGGTTGATCTTTCAAATCAATAGGTTTATTAACCAAAATGGCATTTTCAGGAATCTGTTCCGAATAGATTATTTGTCCAGTCATACTGTAAATTGACAAGTCAACGCTTTCGTCTAATCCTTCAATATTAATAGAGAAAATACCATTAGAGGGGTTCGGAACAATTCGAATAGAAACATCATTGCTATGTTCAACGATACCCGTATTATTGTTATTTGAGTTTCCGCTTTGAGGTCCATATGTTGGTACCGTAGGTTGTTTATTTATTACAAACTGCACAGATGGTGAAGTACATCCAACAGAGTTGGTAACTGTAAAATCATACGCTCCGGAAGCCAATCCTGAAACAGAGGTAGTGAGAGTAGAACCAATAATCGCACCTGGATTTAAAGACCATGTTCCAGCAGGTAGTCCGCCAAATAATACTGTAGCTGTTGCTAATGTATAGGTAGGTTGCGTAATTGAAAGAACAATCGGTGCTGTAGGCGTTACAGGCTGTGGATTAATAACAATATTCGACGTTGGAGATGAAGTACATCCTGCTAAATTAGTTACAGTAAAATTATACGTTCCTGAGGTCAAGTTATTAATTGTTGTGGATGTAGCCGAACCTGCAATACTTCCCGGATTAATTGTCCAACCTCCTAAAGGCAAACTATTCAAGACTACTTTACCTGTTGCAACAGCACAAGTTGGTTGAGTGATCAAACCAACAATAGGAGTTGCAGGTGATGTAGGTTGTGGATTTATAACTATAGAAGCAGAAGATGTTGAAACGCACCCACCTGAACTTGTAACTTTATAAGTATATGTTCCTAATGTAAGTCCAGTTATTGTAGTGCTTATACCACTGCCTGAAGTAATAATTGAGCCGGGGGTTCTTGTTAATGTCCATGATCCGATTGCAGGCAAACCGCTCAAGACAATGCTACCAGTCGAAACTGTACATGAAGGCTGAGTTATGGTACCAACAATCGGTGCTGAAGGTGTCATAGGTTGATTATTTATTACAACATTTGCAGATACACTTGACGTACATCCTGCAGAATTGATAACAATATAGGAGTAAGTTCCAGTCGCTAGTCCAGAGATTGTTTTGCTTGATCCAGTACCTGATGTAACAACACTATCTGGTGATTGTATTAATGTCCATGTTCCTGTTGCAGGCAAACCACTTAGAACAACCTTTCCTGTTGCAAGAGCACAAGTAGGTTGAGTAATTAAACCTACAGTAGGAGCAGCAGGAGTTACCGGTTGTGCACTAATTATTACATTAGGCGTTGCTAACGAAACACACCCTCCAGCATTTGTAACTTTAAAAGAGCTAGTTCCTGAAGGAAGATTACC
Organism: uncultured bacterium; assembly: GCA_903862465.1. Classification (GTDB taxonomy): domain Bacteria; phylum Bacteroidota; class Bacteroidia; order Bacteroidales; family CAIWKO01; genus CAIWKO01. The sequence continues at coordinate 8,601 of CAIOYH010000104.1, forward strand.
GAATACAGTACTTGTTCCCGAACCTGTAATAAAAGCCCCCCCGGGAGTTCTTGTCAATGTCCATGTACCTGTTGCAGGCAACCCATTGATAATAACGTTTCCAGTAGAAACAGAGCAGGTAGGTTGGGTGATTGTTCCAATTGTTGGTGCCGTAGGTGTTGAGGGCTGAGCATTAATCACAATATTATCAGATGCAACAGAAACACATCCAGAAGAGTTCGTAACAGTATAAGTATAAGTTCCAGCTGTGAGTCCTGTTATTGTCTTATTTACACCTGTACCTGCTGTTGCTAGCCCTCCAGGATATTTTTTCAATGTCCAACTTCCTGTCGCAGGCAAACCGCTTAAAACAACACTTCCAATTGCAACCGAACAGTTTGGCTGAGTAATTAACCCAACTACTGGGGCATTAGGAGTTTGAGGTTGTGCATTGATTACCACATTTGTTGATGCAACTGATGTACATCCAGAAGAATTCGTAACTGTGAAAGTATAAATTCCACTTACAAGACCTGTAATCGTTCTGTTTAGTCCAGAACCCGTGTAAGATGTCCCACCTGGAGTTCTAGTTATCGTCCATGTTCCAGGAGATGGCAAACTAGTCAGAACAACACTACCCGTTGCCACAGCACATGTTGGATTTGTAATAGTTCCGACTAATGGCGCTGATGGAGTAGCATTTAGAGGTGAATTTATATACACATTTGCAGTTGGACTAGAAACACACCCTGATTCACTTGTAACTGTAAAACTATATACTCCGGACACAAGTCCAGTTACTGAAGTGCTTGTACCTGTACCGGTAGTTGTTATTGCACCAGGGGTTCTTGTTAATGTCCAAGTTCCACCTGCCGGCAATCCATTTATAACAACACTACCTGTCATCACTAAGCAAGTAGGTTGAACAACAGTTCCGATGGTAGGAGTAGATACATTAGGAGCATTGATAACAACATTAGCCAAAGAAATTGAAGTACATCCTGCCGAATTGGTCACACTGTAGTAATAAGACCCACTAGTATTAGTAATTGTGTCAGTTGGCCCTGTTCCAGTAATTGTCAAACCACCCGGGTATCCAGTTAATGTCCATGTGCCCGGAGGCAATCCGCCTAAAACAAAACTTCCAATACTGTCTCCACAGGCTGGTTGCGAAACAGAATTAACTGAAGGAGGAGACTGTGAAGACAAAGGCTGGGTGCTAATATAAACGTTATCTGATAGCACTGAAGTACAACCATATGAATTCACAACTGTGTAAGTATAATTACCGGAATTTAATCCGCTTATGGTAATGTTTGTTCCGGTACCATAAGTGATTACTGCCCCAGGATTTCTAGTTAACGTCCATGTTCCTGATGAAGGCAGGTCGTATAAAATCACACTTCCCGTTGCAACTGAACAAGTTGGTTGGGTGATAACACCTACGGTTGGAGCATTCGGGGTAGTTGGTTGTAAATTTATGACAACAGTTTCAGAAGGTGCAGAAGTGCACCCCGAAGCATTTGTTACTGTATAAGTATAGGTTCCAGAATTCAAACCAGTAATAGTTTTACTTAACCCTGTACCTGTAATAGCTGTTCCAGGGATACTTGTTAACGTCCAAGTACCTGATGCTGGCAAATCATTTAATACAATGCTTCCAGTTGACAAAGAACATGATGGATCAGTGATAGCACCTATTGTTGGAGCATTTGGTATTATGGAAGGTGGAATATTAATAACCACATTAGCTGTTGGTGCAGAATTGCATCCGAATGAATTTGTTGCTACAAAATTATATGTACCAGATGAAAGTCCAGAAATAATAGTGCTTAAACCTGTTCCTGCATGAGCACCAGGGTTTATTATCCAACTTCCTATTGCTGGCAACCCATATAAAACAACACTTCCAGTTGATACCGTACAAGTTGGTTGAATAATTCCCCCTAATGTTGGCGTATTTGGTGGTACGGTATTTAAATTATGAATAATTACATTATTTGATGTAAAAGAAGTACAGCCCAACAAATCAGTTACAGTAAAAGAATATGATCCGGCAATAAGTGCAGTAATAGTATAACTTGTTCCTGTCCCATAAATATTCCCAGGGTTAATTACCCAAGTACCCAAAGCAGGTAAACCGTTCAATACGATGCTTCCTGTTGGTACAAAGCAATTAGGTTGTGTAATAGTTCCAATTATAGGGGCAGCAGGCAATGGATTTATTACAATATTATTCAGAGATACAGTTTTTGAACAACCGTTGGAAACCATAATTTCAGTAATTGTAACAGCACCTATGCCTGAAGCGCCCCATGTAACAGTGATTGAGTTGGTATTTTGACCAGCAGTAATTGTTCCTCCAATAACTGACCAATGATAATAATACCCAGCAACATAAGCAACGTTATAAACATAACCTGTCTCTCCAGCACAAGCGGATAAGGAACCGGAAATAATTGGATCAAGATACGGATCAACTGTTATTATTCTAGAAACAGAAATAAGGCTCCTTCCACAAACATCAGTTGCAGTCCACATTTCAGTAACAGCACCTCCACTTATGCCTGGAGTTGCAGAAAAGGTAGAAGGATTTGATGTTCCATTTATTAAACAACCACTAGAAAGTTGGTTACTAAAACTAATTGTTGTAGCCTCAGGTAGCACACTTCCGCAAGCTACTGTAATGGCAGCAGGGGCGGTCATCGTGGTTAATGTAGCAGCACTGACGGTGATGGTTCTTGATACAGCAGCAAGAGCGCGGCCACAAACATCGGTCGCTGTCCATGTCTCGGTGACGGTGCCACCACAGGCATCAGGAGTAGTTGTAAAAGTTGATGGATTGGATGTACCGGTGATTAAACATCCCGTGGATAATATATTGCTGAAGGTAATA
>CAIOYH010000105.1 GCA_903862465.1 uncultured bacterium
AAAACAATAATTGCATATCATAATTTCTGCCCGGAAGTAAACCTATTTGACAGCGAATATGGTTTTCAATATGCAAAAGGACTTGCGAGTGTCAAAGGAGAATGGGATGACTTTAGGAAAAAACAGGAAGATAAATTTAAAAGTCATGAGTGCAGACATTTCTCAGAATGTCCTGAATTTAATAATGTAGCTTTTGACTTTAAAAATAATTCAACAAAGATACAATCTGGAAGAAAAAGAATTGGTTTTTCTAAGCAATTAAGATTTGAAGTTTTTCAAAGAGATGATTTTAAATGTAAATATTGTGGTAGGACAGAAAAGGATGGGGTGAAATTGCACATTGATCACAAAGTACCCGTTGATGCTGGTGGAACTGATGAATTTAGTAATTTAATAACTAGTTGTGAAGACTGTAATTTAGGAAAATCAAATAAAATCATTTGAGAATAATATTAATTAACAGCGGGTATCATGTTGTTTTTCCCCGTTCGGCGGAGGTTCTACCTCCGTCGCCTCTATCTTTTTAGGCTCTACCTAAACCAAACAACAATCCAACCATAAAACAATATAACAATGTAACCCTCCAACAATGTAACCAATTACCTCCAATTCCATCCAAAATTCATATCTTTGCAAAAATTTTCGGATTGAAGCTCGACGAAGTCATAAAACAATTTCAGCAAATGCCAAGCTGCGCACAGATAGCGTCCTTGGCATCCCTTAATAGCAATGCCCGCATGATGCTCAAAGGCTTGACCGGCTCTGCCAAGGCTTTTGCTATTGCTGCCGTGTATCGTCAGTCGGTCAAAAACCAATTGGTGGTGATGCCCGACAAGGAGTCGGCGGCGTATCTCTGCAATGATATTGAGAATATCTTCGGCGAACAAGACGTGAAGTTTTTCAAGAAAAGCGTCCTGTTTTTTCCTTCATCGTATAAACATCCAAAGAACTTCGAGAAGATTGACAACACCAATGTGCTGCTACGAACCGAGGTGCTCAACAAGCTGCAAACCGGCAAAAAACACCTCATCATCGTTACCTATCCCGATGCACTGTTGGAGAAAGTGGTGTCGCAAAGCTTTTTTGAGAAGAACACCTTACGCTTGAAGATGGGCGAGAAGATTTCTGTGGATGCTATCACCGAGATGCTGACCGACTTTCAGTTCGAGCGGGTTGATTTCGTGGTAGAACCCGGTCAGTTTGCCGTTCGCGGGGGGATTATAGATGTGTATTCTTATTCCAATGAGAATCCGTATCGTATCGAACTCTTTGGCGATGAGATAGAGTCCATACGCACCTTCGAGCCTTCGTCGCAGCTTTCTGTTGAGAAGCTTAACCATGTCAAAATCGTTCCCAACTCGCAGAACAGCGAAATCGTCTCCACAAAAGTCTCCTTGCCGGAATATCTTCGAAACGAAGTGGTGCTTTGGTTTGAAGATGCAGGCTTCACCTTCGAACATATTGATATGTTGTACCAAAAGGCGGCTGAATATCTTTCCTATTCGAACGACAAAGGCATCAATCCCGAAGTGCACGAATTGTTTTTGAACAGCGAAGCCTTGCGCAAACAGGTGCTGAACTCCCCTTTGATTGAATTTGGAACACATTACGTTTTTCAAACTACCCATACCTTCACGTTCGACACCTCGCCTCAACCATCCTTCAACAAGAACTTCGACCTGCTGATTGCGCAGCTTGCCGAAAACACCCATCAAGGCTACACCAACTTCATCTTTTCTGATTCTAAAAGCCAATCGGAGCGCATCCGCAGTATTATTGATGATATATTGAAGACGCGCAAAGCGGCGCTGAAACCTGATTTCACCATAGTGAACACCCCCCTCCACGAAGGTTTCATGGATAAGGAACTAAAGCTATGCTGCTTCACCGACCATCAGATTTTCGACCGCTATCATCGTTTCCGCTTGCGCGATAATTATAGCAGTCGTGAGGCGGCTACCCTCAAGGAAATCTATAATCTGCAGCCCGGGGATTATATCACCCATATTGACCACGGCGTTGGGCGTTATGCGGGTTTGGAGAAGATAGAAGTGAACGGCAAGTTTCAGGAAGCTATTAAATTGGTCTATGACAATCAGGATTTGCTCTATGTGAGCATCCATTCCTTGCATCGCGTGTCCAAATATGTGAGCAAAGAAGGCACCCCGCCCACCCTGAATCGTTTGGGTTCCAACGCATGGAACAAACTCAAATCCAAGACCAAAGATCGCGTAAAAGACATCGCCAAAGACCTTATCAAACTCTATGCTGAGCGCCGTGCGGCTCATGGTCATGCCTTTCCGCCCGACAATTATATGCAACACGAGTTGGAGGCGTCCTTCATCTATCAAGACACCCCCGACCAAATCAAATCCACCGCCGACGTGAAACGCGACATGGAAGCCGAGTTCCCCATGGACAGGCTCATTTGCGGCGACGTGGGCTTTGGCAAAACAGAAGTCGCCATCCGCGCTGCCTTCAAAGCCGTGAACGACGGCAAACAGGTAGCTGTTTTGGTGCCTACCACCATATTGGCGTTTCAACATTTCAAAACCTTTAGCGACAGGCTCGCCGAACTGCCCGTCAAGGTATCCTATATCAACCGCTTTCGCTCGTCCAAACAGCAAAGCGAAATACTCAAAGAACTGAAAGAAGGCAAGATTGACATCCTCATCGGCACCCACCGTCTCATCAGCAAAGACGTGCAGTACAAAGACCTCGGACTCCTTATTATTGATGAAGAGCAGAAGTTTGGTGTAGCCACCAAAGAACGTCTGCGCCATCTGAAGGTGAATGTGGACACCCTCACCCTCACCGCCACACCCATCCCTCGCACCTTACAGTTTTCGCTGATGGGCGCCCGCGATTTGAGCATCATCGCCACCCCGCCACCCAACCGCTATCCCATACAGACCGAACTCCACGCCTTCAACGAGGTGAGCATCCGCGACGCTATCATGTACGAACTTTCTCGTGGCGGACAAGTTTTCTTTGTCCACAACCGCATCCTCAACATCCACGACATCGCCACGCTCATCCAAAAACTTTGCCCGGGCACACGCGTCGGCATCGGTCACGGGCAGCTTGAAGGGCATGAGTTGGAAAAGATTATGCTCGATTTTATTGACGGACAATTCGACGTGCTCGTGTGCACCACCATCATCGAATCGGGTTTAGACATCCCCAACGTCAACACCATCATCATCAATGAGGCGCAAAACTATGGCTTGAGCGATCTCCATCAACTCCGCGGACGTGTCGGACGCACCAACAAGAAAGCGTTTTGCTACTTACTTGCTCCGCCCATGTCCGTCTTGACCGACGATGCCCGCAAACGCCTCAAAACCATTGAAGAGTTTTCCGAACTCGGCAGCGGATTCAACATCGCCATGCGCGATTTAGACATACGCGGTGCCGGCAACATCTTGGGTGCCGAACAAAGCGGTTTCATCTCCGAGATAGGCTTCGAGATGTATCAGAAGATATTGGATGAGGCGCTCTTCGAACTCAAACAGCATGAGTTTAAAGATTTATACGCCAAGATCCAACCCGAAGTCATGAGTTATGTAAAAGATTGTCAGATTGAAACCGACTTGGAGGTGCTCATCCCCGATCGTTACGTATCCAACATCTCCGAACGTCTCGTGCTCTACAAAGAACTCGACAGCATCACCACCGAAGACCGCCTCATGGCATATCAAAACATGTTGATTGACCGTTTCGGACCCGTGCCTGCCCAAACCCAAGAACTTATGAATTCTCTGCGTCTGCGTTGGTTGGCAAACGGCTTGGGCATTGAAAAAATCGTCCTGAAAGACCACCACCTCAAATGTTATTTCGTCACCAATCCCGAATCAAGCTATTATCAATCCGACATCTTCAGCGCTATCCTCACATTCGTCAAGGAGCATCCCCGCTTCTGCACCCTCAAAGAATCTAACAACAAACTCATGATGGTCATCAGCAATGTCCGCCGTGTGTCCGATGGCTTGCAGGAATTGGGCAAGGTGAGGACTTAAAGCTCCAAATCCCAAAATACCAAAACCCAAATACCAAGGATACCCTCTACGAATTACGAATATGTGTATTACGAATTGGGATAGGCTGTTCTTAGTGGTTCTTTGTGGTCTTAGTGTCTCAGTGGTTTTTTCTTGGAGCTTGGTATTTGGATCTTGGTATTTATATCTTACTTTTTAATGATTTCCCACGGTTCAACATCCCCTTCAATAATACGAAACAAAGGATTCGCTTCCCAGCTTTTCATTGACATCAATTTCTCGTATTTCCAAACATCGCGGGTATGGAGCTTTCCTAGAAGATGCGCTATTTCGTAGTTCAATTGACCTTGTGTTAGTGGAAGGGTAGTGGGGGCAAAGTTCCAATTGATTTTGTCTTTATCGAAACGATAGTTGCGTACTTGTGCTTCTCCCCACACTACGCTTAGGTACTGATTCAGCGCATCCAACGGCTTTTCCGCAGCCTGAAATCTATGCAGTTGCGGATGATGTTTATAGCCGCGCGTGCTTCCTTCCAATACATGTTTTGCCAACAACGTCTCGCGCCACAAGGCAACAAGCCCTTTCGCGTCGAGATATTTAGGATGTAGTGACCAGATTCTCATGGATTCATTTTTCTTATTTCATTTCTTTTATTTGTTGAATTGCAATTAATAAAAACCTCCTGTCAAATTCCTAATTTCTTAAATCCCTAACAAAACATGTAATCATTCAGTCCAAACCATCAAAAAAATTACCATCAAAAGGAATATCATCGTCAGGGTCTTTATCAAAAGGTCCAACTCCGGGAGGATTAAACAAACCCCAACGGTCAATGCAGTAATTCCATTTGTCGAAACCTGCCACCCAATCAATAAACAACAAGCGATATTCCTCCACCAAATCTCTCACAATGTTGAAATACTCCACTTCTTTAAAACCAAACATTTTTAACGAATGATAATTCAAAATCAAATCATGTGCCGATTTACGTATTATGCTTGCCGCTTCCATTTTTATATCGTATAAACCTCCCGATACTGCACCTGCTACCTTAATATATAGCTGCGCAGCATCCACCATCATCCTCCCTTTAATGTCCTGAAGATGCAAATCATCCTCGGGAATCAGGTCGCCAATGCGATTTGCCACATCCGAAATCTCTCTTCCTTTCAGGAAGATGGGCAAGGTTTTATAATTGGGCATGTCATTTTCATCATCTTCAAACATAATATCAAAATTTAGTTACAAACATTATCTATGATTAAGTATAGGGCAAAAGTAATATATTTTTAATTCGTTCAGAAATATTTCTAAAAATATTGAACCGTCTCTTTAACGCTACCTTTATGGCAAGTGCAAACTTTGAACTCTGAACCACGAACTATGAACTCTGAACTCTGAACTTACACCAATCAACTCAATTAACTAATCAACCAAATTTCCCAATCAACTAATCACTTAAATTTATTTGATTTTTCTCTTGCTATCTCATATTAATTTGTATTTTTGCGGTGAATGTTTTACAGCTAATATTATGAATAAAGATACAAATGACCAAACCCTGTTCTCTGAATTCCCGCCCATCAGCACCCAAGCTTGGGAACAGAAAATAGCCGAAGATTTGAAAGGTGCTGATTATGAGAAAAAACTTATTTGGAACACCTACGAAGGCATAAAGGTGAAGCCTTACTATCGTGCCGAAGATAGTGAGGACTTTGCCTATCAGCAGGCTTTGCCCGGGCAATATCCTTTTGTTCGCGGCAACAAAGATGCGAACAATGTGTGGCAAATACGCGAAGAAATTGTGGTGAAAGATGTCAGCAAAGCCAATCAACAAGCTTTGAAAGCCATCGCCCGAGGCGCCATGGCAATCAGTTTCAAGGTCAAAGAGCTTGCCTACCGTCAGGAGTTGGCGAAATTGCTCAAAGGCATCAATTTGGAAGAAATCAGCGTCCATTTCTTTTCATCACATTCCTATTCTATTTTAGCAAATTTGCTGATAGAATTTGTGGGCAAAGCAGGCTTCGATCCTCAGAAGGTGAAAGGTTCCTTCAATTTCGATTCCATCGCTTTTTATTTGTTTCATAGCTACTACTACAACAGCAAAGACGACAATTTTAACGAAGCCGCCACACTAATCAAATACATCAAAGCGCATTTGCCACATTTTAAAGTGTTGAATGTAAACGGCGTTCATTTCTATAATGCGGGAGGCACGGCTGTCCAGGAATTAGCGTATGTCTTGGCTTCGGCGAATGAATATATGGTGCAGATGACCGAGCGCGGCTTGCCGATTGATGATGTGTGTGCCGACATTCAACTCACCTTCGGCATCGGTTCCAACTATTTTATGGAAATAGCCAAGTTGCGCGCTGCACGTCTGTTGTGGGCGCGCATGGCAGAGCAACACAAACCCGAGAATCTCGATTCGCTGAAGGTGGAGATTCATGCCACGAGCGGCACTTGGAACAAATCCATCTACGATCCCTATGTGAATGTGTTGCGCCTTACCACCGAATGTATGTCGGCGGCTATCGGCGGCGCCAACGCCATGACCATATTGCCCTTCAATAATATCTATACCGATGCCGACGAATTCAGCGCACGCATTGCCAGCAATATCCAAATCATTTTGAAGGAAGAAGCCTATCTCGGTCAGGTGATTGACCCCGCAGCAGGTTCTTATTATATCGAATCATTGACCGACGAAATCGCCCAACGTGCTTGGCAACAGTTTCAGCAGATAGAAGAGGAGGGAGGCATACTCGTCGAGATGGAAAACGGCAACCTCAAGCGCGACATCGAAGCAGTGGCAGCCCAACGTAACCTCGACATCGCCATGCGCAAATCGCCCATACTTGGCACCAACATCTTCCCCAATTTGAACGAAAATATGCTGAAAGAAATCCGTTTCGTCCCCGTCAAAGATGAAAACGCCTATCTCAATATGTATCGCGGAGCCGAAGCATTTGAAGAAATCAGGTTGGCTACCGAGAAATTTGTGCACGCAGGAGGCAGTCGTCCAAAAGTGTTCTTAGCTTCCTATGGCAATTTAGGCATGCGCAAAGCTCGCGCCACCTTCGCCACCAACTTCTTTGGCTGTGCAGGCTACGAGATGATGGAAGAATATCTGTCAAAAGACGTTGATACTACCGTGAAACTCATCGTCAAATCCAAAGCCAACATCCTTGTGATTTGCAGCTCCGATGAAGAATACACTGAATATGCTCCCCTCCTAGCCTCCGCCATCAAGCTAGCCAACCCCAACATGCAGCTAGTCATTGCAGGCTATCCCAAAGACAGCCTCGACCAACTGAAAGCCGCCGGCATTGATGACTTCATCCACACCCGCCTCAACGTAGTTGACGCATTAACTAAATTTCAGAAATTAATTTTAGTCAATCCGTAAATTCGTATATTCGTAATTAATTCGTAATTCGTAATTAGAACATTCGTAATTCGTAGTATAAATAGTAGATTCGTAATTCGTAGAGATAAAGTAAATTCGTAATATAAAACTTAATAACCATGCGTCCCAATTTCCAAAACATATCTTACAAAGCTTCCCCAATTCGAAGCCCTAAGACCGACTCCCCCTCAACTGCAATCCCTTTGCTCACACCTGAGCAGATTCCCTTGAAACCCGTTTACACCCACGACGACCTCGCGGGCATGGAACATCTCAACTATGCCGCAGGGCTCTCGCCATTTCTGCGTGGACCTTATGCCACCATGTATGTCATGCAACCTTGGACTGTTCGCCAATATGCAGGCTTCTCCACCGCCGAAGAATCCAATGCCTTCTATCGTCGCAATTTGGCAGCAGGGCAAAAAGGCTTATCCGTAGCTTTCGATTTGGCTACCCATCGCGGCTACGACTCCGACCACGAACGCGTCGTTGGCGATGTCGGCAAAGCAGGTGTTGCCATAGATTCTATCCTCGACATGAAGATACTCTTCGACAACATCCCCCTCGACAAAATGTCTGTCTCCATGACCATGAATGGCGCCGTATTGCCCGTATTGGCATTCTATATCGTTGCTGCCGAAGAGCAGGGCGTCCCCATGGAGAAACTCAGCGGCACCATCCAGAACGACATCCTCAAAGAATTCATGGTTCGCAACACCTATATATATCCCCCTTTGCCCTCCATGAAAATCATTGCCGACATCTTCGAGTTCAGCTCCAAAAACATGCCCAAATTCAACTCCATCAGCATCAGCGGCTACCACATTCAAGAAGCCGGTGCCACCGCCGACATCGAGCTAGCCTACACCCTTGCCGACGGCTTAGAATATCTCCGCGCCGGTGTCAATGCAGGCATGGACATCGATTCCTTTGCCCCTCGGCTGTCCTTCTTTTGGGGCGTCGGCATGAACCATTTTATGGAAGTCGCCAAACTCCGCGCTGCTCGTATGCTTTGGGCTAAGCTCGTCAACACCTTCAACCCCAAAAACCCCAAATCCTTAGCCCTCCGCACCCATTGCCAAACCTCCGGTTGGAGCCTCACCGAACAAGACCCCTTCAACAACATCGCCCGAACCTGCGTCGAAGCCCTCGGTGCTGCCCTCGGTCACACCCAATCCCTCCATACCAACGCCCTCGACGAAGCCATCGCCCTCCCAACCGACTTCTCCGCCCGCATCGCCCGCAATACCCAAATCTTCCTCCAAGAAGAAACCAACATCTGCAAAGTCGTTGACCCTTGGGGCGGATCCTACTATGTCGAACACCTCACCAACGAATTGGCACACAAAGCTTGGACCCTCATTCAAGAAGTAGAAGCATTGGGTGGCATGGCAAAAGCCATCGAAACCGGCTTGCCCAAAATGCGCATCGAAGAAGCCGCTGCCCGCAAACAAGCCCGCATTGATTCCGGCAAGGACACCATCGTCGGCGTCAACAAATATCGCCTCCAAAAAGAAGCACCCATGGCTACCCTCGAGGTGGACAACACCGCCGTCCGCGAATCCCAAATCATCCGCCTCAACCAGCTCAAAGCAAACCGCAACAACCAAGAAATTCAAAACATACTCCAAACCATCACCCAAGCCTGCCAATCCGGCAAAGGAAACCTCCTCGAACTTGCCATTCAGGCTGCCCGTCATCGCGCCACATTAGGCGAAATATCCTCCGCTTGCGAAACCGTATTCGGACGCTACAAAGCTGTCATACGAACCATTTCAGGCGTTTACTCCTCCGAATCCCGCAACGACCAAACCTACAAAACTGCCTGCCAACTTGCCGACCAATTCGCTGCCCTCGATGGGCGCCGTCCCCGCATCATGATTGCCAAAATGGGACAAGACGGTCACGACCGCGGCGCCAAAGTCGTTGCCACAGGCTATGCCGACATCGGCTTCGACGTGGACATCGGTCCCCTCTTCCAAACCCCTGCCGAAGCTGCCAAACAAGCCGTTGAAAACGACGTCCATGTCCTCGGCGTATCCAGCTTAGCTGCCGGACACAAAACCCTCGTTCCACAAGTCATCCTCGAGCTGCACAAACTCGGCCGCCCCGACATCATGGTCATCGTCGGAGGCGTCATCCCCGCCCAAGACTACGACTACCTCTACAAAGCAGGCGCCCTCGCCATCTTCGGTCCCGGAACCAAAATCCCCGAAGCCGCCATCAAAATGCTCCAACTCATGATCGAAACCCGCAAATAACAACATCCCAACAACCATTACAGATAGACACACCCATCCGTCATTTCCTCTAATCCTGCAAATAATTTGGGCGCCAACCCGTGTGAAAAACGGGAACATAAAAAAGGCTTGCTGATGGGCAAGCCTTTTTAATTTATGCTAAAATATAAATTTAGGTGTTGGGTTGGGGAGGGTTTTGTTCGGTTGGGGGAGGGACGATTTTGGCTAGTTTGATTGTGGCTTTGGCGGTGTGGTCATGTGACCTTGGAAGATGAGTTTTGCTGCAGCAAAGGTTTCTATAGCACTTAGGGCAGTGTTGTTTAACAGGAAGAAAGCGAGGATTCTGTAGGCAGCGTTGTAATGTGAAACTTGTGATTTTGTCATGATAATTTGGTTTAAATGTTAATTTGTGTTAAAGTGATGTAATGAGCTGATTTAATTATTGTTAAGGGCTAAAAACGTAAAAGTGAACATTAAGAGAGCGAAAGTGAACATTCAGAGAGCGAAAGCGAACATTCAGAGATCGAAAGTGAACATTCAGAGAGCGAAAGTGAACATTCAGAGATCGAAAGTGAGGATTCAGAGATCGAAAGTGAATATTCAGAGAGTGAAAGTGAGGATTCAGAGAACGAAAGTGAGGATTCAAGGTGCATAATAGCGGTTGAAGAGAGCGAAAGAGAACTTTCAAGGTGCATAATAGAATCTTCAAGATTCATGATAGAATGAGCAAGATTAAAAGGAGCATGATCGTTATTCGTAACGAAATAGTTGACGAAGGAAGGATCAGGAAGGTTGGGGAAATGAAGAGCAGGAATATTTGTTTTGGTTAAAGAGTGTATGCAATACGCCCCTACAAGCGGCGGAATCGGAAATTAGGCAGAGCCTAAAAGTATAGAGGTGACAGAGGTGGAACCTCTGCCGAATGGGATTTATGCATAGCCTAAAAAGATATGAACGACTAAGGCATAGCCTTAGTTGAACGGGGAAGAAACCCCAACCCCTTGAAAAGGGGCTATAATAGGGCGGGATATAATTGAGAAGTTGGGCATTTTTGGGATGGGAAATCTGCCAGATTGATAGGATTTAGGCATAGCCTTAGCCGAACGGGGACATAGCGATTACATTTTTACAAATTTGACAAAGTTGGTTTGTTGGGAGGAATGTATTTTGAGGATGTATATTCCTTTTTTTAAGTTGGAGACGTCTAATACTTTTCTGGAGCCGTTGCAAAGGGAGGTTTGTAGGAGGCGACCGTTGATGTCGAGGATGTCTAGGGTAAGTATTGCGTTGGTTAGGTTGGTGGTGAAGGTTAGTTTGTCGGTGGTGGGGTTGGGATATATTGTGAATTGTGGCGTTGAGGCTGGGTTGTTTTTTTGTTGTTCATCTATGCCAAGGGCTAAGTCGTGACCATCTTGGGGATGGTGGGAGTTGAAGTAATCGCGTATTTGGGGAACTATCTGAAGCATGTTATCAATATTGGAGAAGCCACCGCTTTTGCCAAAACCACTGTCGGCAACTATATAGGCAACATCATAAGAAATATACTGCATTGGTGCAAGGGTGAATGGACCAGTGATGCCAACGCCTCTTCTGTCGTAAGGCGGGTTTCCAATACTTGCCTCATTCCATTGAGTGGAATCGTTTGGATAACCCGGAAACATAAATTTTACAGGTCGGGTAGTGTCGCCTCCTGCTAATGGATGCCCCATGCCTCCATAACAAAAATGCTCTCCATCTTTCCAATGATTTGTCATTATTAAGTAGTATTCAATGGCTAGATCAGGATCGGTTATGGCTTGTACGCCTCCTCCTGTATTATTAAAATAAGCAAAGGACGTCATAGTTTGGTTTAGCATAGTTACAGTTTGAACTGGCGGATTAGTGCCATATCCTATTGTTCCTTCATCAATAGAGTCTCCATTATAACAAAAATACGTTTGAAGCAAAGTATCACACCCAATATAATCATCAGTTGGATTACCTATATCAATATCTGTAAACATTCCCATATATAATGAATCATAGATGCGGCTCGAGCGATTGTAGATTAGATAATTCATAAAGATAGTTTTTTCGAGTAATGGGTCAGTATTATATGCATACGCCATAGCATGGACTTCAACACCTAAACGATTGCCGCCTGTTTCGGTGTGAGGATAAACAGAGTCGTTAAATATAAAATAAATAGCTTGGTCGCCTCTGATATCAGGGTAGTCACCATTTGCGGGATTATAGGAATTATCTCCATCAACATCCACAAAAGGAGCCATCCAATAATTGGCTCCGATGGCGGGATTGGACTCGACGGGCCATTGGCTGATGGAAGTCGGTATGACATAACCCGGAATGTTCCAATTGGCAATATGGTAATCAATATCTGATTTATTGATTTTCCATACTTTGTTCCAATTTGTCACTTCTGAGGGATATAATGAGGCGTCCATTGCGGGTCCGGGGTAATAATCTCTGCCATTTCCATGGTATCTTTCGCCGGCTAATCTCAGCACACCATTTTGTTTTACTCCTAACCATAATGCGGAACAAAAGATGGTATGTTTTCCACTATCTGCAGGGTATTCAAAACAGTCCTGAGTAGGAGTATCATACGGTTTAAAGAAATTAAGACCCCCCGTTATAATTTTTGCTTTAACTTGGTTGATGTTTAGAAACGCGCAACTATCTTGTAAGTGACCCTGTATAATTATATTATCAATACTTGATGTTCCTGAAGCATCTACTATACCATTATTAACTGAAGAGTCACTAGACATTATCCATCTAATTCTAACTTTCGATTGATTATTACATTCTAAAGGCAGGTAGTAGTTGGTTGTTCCTGTAGGGAAAGTATCCGTTAAAGTATGTATTTTTCCGCCTGCCAAGTTAGTCCAAACTCCAGAAACGCCTACTTTATATTGTAACTTGAAATGTTTCGGACCAGTGCCGGAAGATTTCTGACGACTGCTAATACGTATATCTGTATAAAATATTGTCGAAAATGAAATAGAATAGTTTTTTACTGAGTCGAATCCGCCTGCCCATTCAGACGAGGTGAGACAATAATCACCAATTCCATCTATACCTTGATTATATGTAAATGAAGAGTGATAAGTCGAATCTCTTTGAACGACATCATCAGTATTGTAAGTATTTCCGAAAGTTTGGGAACTATCGTTATTTACATTAAAATTAAAACTTACCAAGGTAAAATACTGTTGACCGTTGGCTGTTTGAACTAAAAGCATGACGTTAAGCAACATCATTATGCTTAAAAAAAGTAAGAATCTTTTCATACCACTTGTATTTAATAAATGTATTATTGATTTGAGAGTGTAAAGGTAATACATTTTAGTGAGATAAGGTGAAAAAAAAAGTTATCGGTAGGTTTAAATCAGTTAACGGTAGGTTTTTGTGTAAAAAGGGGGTTTTGGTTGGATTTTTTTGTTGGGAAATCTAGGAAGGGAAGAAACCCCAACCCCTTAAAAAGAGGCTATAATAGGGCGGGATATAATTGAGAAGTTGGGGCGTTTTTTTGGTTGGGAAATCTGTCAGATTAATAGGATTTAGGCGGAGCCTAAAAAGATATGGGCGACAGAGGTGGAACCTCTGCCGAACGAGGTTGTCTTGGGATACCTTTTACAATTGGTGATGCCCTACGGGCATCCTTTATTGAAGTTCTAGTTTTTTACAATACTTTATGCCCTACGGGCATGGGAGGGATAGGAATCGGCGAGGGTGTTAAGGATAAAAAATATAAGAAGTTTTTTTTACATTTAATAGGTCGCCCCTATGGGGTTTCTGTTTTCAGTATGATTTTTTTCTACAAACAGGTTGCCTCTATGAGGCAAAAAGAAAAAAAGTTTGATTAAAAGTCCGGGGGATAGACATGGGGCACGCGCGCAAGGGATTGGAACGGAAATCCCACAGCGCCGCTTTTCAGGCGCGAGGAATTGGAGCGTAAAGCCCGACCCCCCGATTTTCTCGGGGGGATGCGCCCAAAAAAAAGAACCAAGCTCCAAATTCCAAGATCCAAATCCCAAATACCAAATACCCCGCCTTCGAAAAGCAGTCGGGCAGGCAAGATTCAAATCCCAAATATAAAATCAAAAATTTATGGACCTCCATCAATTTACATCATCAACTTGCTCCTGCAGCTTGCACAGAAGCTCGCTGTCTTTTGGTCTATATCTTCCACATAACTACCCGAAATCATCACACAGTCGGGCACGTGGCAATGTATCAAATTATAGTTATGACCTAGTTCATGGATGATTTCTTTGCTAAATCGTTCGATTAAAAGATCGTTATCGGCTGCTATGCCGTAGCGTTCGTTGCTCAAGCGAAAGAGGGAGGCAATGCCACTGCGCCCACCGAGATAGGCTTGCCCAAAAATATAGGTAAATATCGGAATGAATAAATCCACATTAAACAAACCGATGGTTTTGCAGGTGTCAGCGCTGAAATTCTTTTCCACCTCGAGCAAAATCCTGTTAGCATCATATTGGCGCCGCGCCGCATCATAAAAATCGCTCAAATCAAAATGCCCTTCCCGCAGGAAAACGTTACAAGTATATTGATGACGCACATTTTCCACTACCTTGGTCAGGAAATTGTTGTCAAAATACCCGAATGAAATTAATGTGATATCTTGCGGATTCATCTCATAAAGTATAACTATTATGAATCGTGATAAAGAGGTTAAGCAAAGTGCGGAATCCTAATTGTTAGTAGATTTTAAATTGTATTTCTTTATTTTATTGTATAAGGTGACGCGGTCAACCCCAAGTGCTTTTGCGGAACGCGAGATGTTCCAATCATATTTGTGCAAAATTAGCGTGATATGACTCTTTTCTTGTTCGTCTAAGCTTTCGGCAGCGGTGCTTATGATGTTTTTCTCCAAGGGGAGGTCTTTCAGGGATATCTTTTTTCCATTGCCAATAACAATGGCGCGCTCAATCATGTTTTCAAGCTCACGAATGTTGCCCGGGAAATCGAATTCTTCTAAACGTTTGACGACAGAATCATCAATAGGAATGGGAGGTTTGTTCATGGAGGTGCAATATTTCTTGATAAAATATTCGGTGAGCAAGGGTATGTCGCCACTGCGCTCGCGCAAGGGTGGGACATGAATGTTCACTACGTTCAAGCGGTAGTATAAATCCTCACGGAAGGTGCCTTCGTCCACCATAAGCTTGAGATTGCGATTGGTGGCGCAAATAACACGGAAATCGGAACTTATTTCCTTGTTACCACCTACACGCATGAAGGTCTTGCTTTCTAAAACGCGCAACAACTCCACTTGCATCTTGGGCGAAACAGTAGCGATTTCGTCCAAGAAAATGGTGCCGCTGTCAGCCATCTCAAAACGTCCTTTTCGGTTATACATGGCGCCTGTGAAAGCACCTTTTTCGTGCCCAAATAGTTCGCTTTCCAACAAACTCTCGGTGAGTGCGCCGCAATGAACACTAATCATAGGGAAATATTTGCGGGATGAATTTGAATGGATGGCTTTGGCAATAAGTTCTTTGCCTGTGCCGCTTTCCCCTGAGATGATAACCGAAGAATTCGACTGCGCCACGCTCTGAACTTGATGGAGCACTTGGCGCATGGCATCGCTTTTGCCAATGATATCTTCCACATTTTGAAGGGTAATCACTTTTTCCTTGAGTGTTTCATTTTCTTTGGTCAAAGAAATTTGTTTGGAAGCATTGCGAATCAGATGCGACAAATCATCGGGGTCGAACGGCTTGGTGATATAATCGAAAGCGCCGTCTTTCAATGCTTGTACGGCGGTATCAACGGTTGCAAATGCGGTCATCACTATCACGATGGAATCGTTCTTCAGGGATTTTATGCGTCTGAGCATTTCTAAACCGTCCATGCCGGGCATTTTGATGTCGGCAAGAATAATATCGTAATTTTCTGATTCAAGTTTTGCCAAAGCAGTCTTCGCGTCTTCAGCGCAATCAACCTTATAGCCATCTTCTATGAACCAACTGAACAAAGAATCTCTAACGGAATCTTCGTCGTCAACAATTAAAATTGAAATTTTCTTACTCATACTATATCGTCTTTAATCTTTTTTAAAGGTAATGTTATAAGGATGTTGGTGCCTTTCGCAAGCTCGGATTTTACAGCGACTTTGCCGTTGTGGCTTTGGACAATGCCATGCACAATGGATAAGCCCAAACCTGTGCCTCTTGTATTATATTTAGTTGAAAAGAAAGGCTCGAAAATGTGCGGAATGTCTTCTTCGGCAATACCATTTCCATTATCAATGATTTCAATGGTGATGTGTTCCTCATCGGGATTGAATGTTTTGAAGATGATTTCGCCATTGTCGGCAACTGCTTCCGAAGCATTCACCAACACAGCAATGCAGGCTTGTTTGATTTGATTGGGACTGCAATAGACCATATCGTTGTCGGCTGCAAAATCCATAAGGAAAGTGATTTTGCTTATCTTAAATGAATGGCTCATCAAATCAGCGGTATCCTGCAACACTTCGTGAATGTGTTTGTCTTCAAAGAAATTCTGATCTTTGCGAGAGAAGTCTAATAAGCCTTTCACGATATCACCGCAGCGTTTGGTTTCGTTTTCAATCATCTTCAGATGTTTCAAAACAGACTCTTTTTTAGTAGGTTCTAAGTCTTGAGTGAGGAGTTGTTTTTGAATCAATTTGGTATAAATCAAAATTCCGGAGAGGGGATTGTTGATTTCGTGAGCAACGGAAAGTGACAGTTTGCCGAGAGAAGCGATTTTTTCGATGTTTATAAGTTCGTTTTGGGCTTCACCTAATTCTTCCGATTTCTTACGGACTTTGTATTCGAGTTGCTGTGACCAATTTTGTAACTCATTGTTAGCTGCTTGCAGATTGTCAAGCATATTGTTGAAAGCGATGGAAACCATCCGCATATCGTCCAATTGATTGGGGTTAATCTCCAAGCGCGTGTTGCGATCTCCTTTTGAAACGGCATAACTCGCATTTATCAAAGCATTCAAAGGATTCTTGATTTTCTTTCTTGTGAAGATGATGAGAAAACCCAAAAGTAAAAGCGTGGTGAAAGTGGCAAGAAAATAGAAATCGCGTGAGGATTTTTCCACCGTATTGTCAAGATCTTTAAGCGGGATTTTAATGACAAGTGAGCCGAGTACTTTTTCGTTCTGTGCATGCGCATGACATGAACTTGTGTAACATGATTTCTCATTCATGATAGGGGAGTTGATGAGAAGATGTCGGTCGCCATTGTCATTTTGGTTCATTTCACATTCACTGTTGATGTTGATGATTTTGTAGAAGTTGTCTTTCTCGGGCAACATAGATTTGATACTCGAATGACAATCTAAACAGTTAGGGTTGCTATGACCACTAGTGCCTGCCGCAAAGGAAGAATAGGCAAGATTTTCTTTGCTGTCGTAAAGATTCACTTCGTCAATACCCGACATTCTGTTGATAATATCAAGCGTGTTTTGCAAAGCATCCCTATTGTTTTCGAGCATTGAATGGTGCAAGGCACTACCCACCAACAAAGCGGTGTTGGTACCCCGTTGGCGGATGATACTTTTCATATAATCTTCGTTCACCGACCTAAAGATTATACCAAATGACACAAATAAAAACACAGAAAGGATAATAATGATATAAACAACCCGTGCATATATCGAAGACTGTATCCTTAAATACTTTCTAAGCAGTTGACTGCCAAGAATATTTTTGTTTTTTAATGTCATTATTTTTACGTCATAAATAGACAACGAAGTTACACAATAATTTTAGTATATGTTGAATAATTCAACTATAAATAAATATTTATTTTATTTAAACAATGATGAACACCATAATATGCTGTTTTAGCAGTGATTTACGGGAGTTCTATAAATTGTTTTTCATCGTTGGATTTCGATTTTTAAAATGCTCATTTACTTGAGTAAACTGCGCTTTTAAAAACCTTGTCCGCCTTGAAAAATCTAATTTTTAGAACCCCTCTTTAGTCATTGAATTTGAGAAAACTTTCTTGAAAATCCATCCAAACGCCATTGGGTAGTTCAGAAAGGGGGTGGTCCATCAATTCGCCACCATCTTGCAGGATTGCTAAGGTGGCTTCCGGAGAATTTTTCTTATTAGAAATGGCAAGAAAATCTTTAAATCGAAGCATTTCAGTTTTTGACCAATTCGTGGCTTGTTCGGCAAGAAACAGATGTTGAGTTTCCTCTAACCACTTGTCAGGTTTTATTTTAAATACCCAACCTTTTCCATACGGATCGGAATTCAAAAGCTGAGGAGTTTCAATAATGTGTGAGTTGGTGCTCAGAATTGTTCCTGTAATTGGCGAAAATATTTTCAATTGCTTGTCGCCTCTGATAACTTCTGCAACGATATTTCCTTTGTGGATGGTTTCGTCTGAATTCTTAAGATAGTTTATGGTGACTTCACCTGTTGTGTGCAACAGAAAATCGTCCAATCCCATCGAAACTGTACCTGATTTTTCCATAAATACCCATGTGTGGTTTTTGCTATGGAAAATACCTTGAGGTATCTTTAGAACATCAAAAGTTAGAATCCTCAAGGCTTTCTTGATTTTCTGTTTAATGCCTCCTTGTTTGTTCAACATGATCCAAAAAGGAATCAATACGAGGAAAAATGCGATGATTGCAATATATTCAAAACCTTTGGTGTCAAATATATTTTGATAATTAAAATTGTCCATATTTATTTGTTTTGTGCTCCCCAACACCGTGTCGAGAAACTGATTAATTATTTATTTTCTTTAGCCCATGACGGCGGTTCACTAAGGACCGGCATGCGTTTTATAATCCATCTGAATATCCAAATCTCCGTAAATATTACGGTCAACGTTACAGCAAGCTCCATCCAAGTGGGGAAATATCGGATTGCTGCATCCCATCGGAAACCAATGACTGTAACGTTCAGTCTGTTTAAAATGATACCAAGCATCGTGATGATAGCCGCCACTTTAGCAAGGTTAATATTACTCTTTTTATAACTATAAACATAAAGTATCATCGGAAGTAGAACGAATCCAAGCATTTCCAATAAATACCAATAACCCATGGGAGTATCTAACAAATCCCAACGTTTTTGATGGATGAAGACCAAGAGTTGGAGAAAGAAATAGGCAAACATCGCACCTGCACATATTTTTGCCAAACCCAATACGATGCCTTTTTGACTTGTTTGATTCTTTTCGCTGATTTGCTTGAAAAATACTTTATGGCTGATAGCACCTTCAAAAATAACCATAGACAAACCTGCAAAAACACTAGAGACTAAGAATAGCACAGGTATAAATTCGGAATACCACAATGGATGGATTTTGTCTTTAGCCATCAGATATAAGGCACCCAATCCGGATTGATGCAAGGTGGATAATGTAATCCCAAAAATCACAGCTGCTATTGTCATGCCGGATAGAATTTTTCTAGCGCGTTTGGCTCCAAGCCATTCGGCAATAGCAGGCGAAAACTCTATTAATTCAGCTATCATGTAAAGTAGGAAATGCCACGCCACTAGGAACAAGACAGAACTAGTTCCGAAACTGTTACCGATAATTGGATTGACGACATTCCACGGTCTGCCTAAATCTAGCAGTAAAGCCCCCGCATAAAAAACATAAGCAAGAAAACCGTTCAGCACTGTGACGCGAACAATGGAATGATACTTTTCTCTATTAAGGATATACACCAAGAAAGTTATTACATAAGCACCTCCTGCAAAGGCAACTCCCGTAACAACGTCAAAGCCTATCCACAAACCCCAAGGAACTTCTTGTGATAAGTTGGTTACAGAGCCGATGCCATAAATAAATCGAATGACTATCAAAACTATGCCTGTTAGTATAATAGGTATAGAAATGATGTTAAAGGGCGTGAATATTTTTCCTTTAGGTTTAAGTTCACTCAGAATAAATCTAAAAATAGATTGCTTGCTACTATCTCTTGAAAGCGGTAAAGCTGTGTTATTCGGTTTCATTGTTTTCATGAGTTTGATTTTTTTTAGTGGCTTCATAAATTCCTAAAAGAATCGGTGGCAACAAAACGAATATTGTTGGCACACTATACAAAAAACCTTTTGACAAAGCGGGATACGACTCGTTTTGAATTTTTGTGTTCAATCCCAACTCACTGAATGGAACGGGGGAGATGTAAAGAAAACCTGTACCACCTGCTGTATGATCCCCATAAACTTCATCCACGTATGTATCGGGGTTTTCAACTATTCTTTTACGAGCCTCTGCCAACATTTCCCTACGACTTCCGAATTTAATAGCTTCAGCAGGACAATTTTCTGCACACACCGGAATGCCTCCCTTTGCCATTTTCTCATAACACATAGTGCATTTCTGAATCTTGGGGTTGGCGCTATGGTACTCAAATTTTGGAGCATCGAAAGGGCAAGAAACCATACAATAACGACACCCCATACATTTGTTTCCACTCCAAATAACAGGTCCTTGTTTCGTTTTATACATCGCCTGAGTCAAGCATGCAGATGCACAAGCAGGCTCATTGCAATGCATACACTGTGTTTTTATAAAAACCTCTCCCTTTGAAGTTTTATAACAATTTACAACGGTTCGATGTTGATCATCCGTTTTTCTAACCACTCCTGCCTTTAATTCTCCTACAGGAGGGGGCAGTCCATGAGCTTCAGCACAAAGCGTTTCGCAAGTCTGACAACCCACACAACGTGTGGAATCATACAACATGCCACGAAATTCTCTATCGCTATCCTTTGATTTTCCGGCTTTAAGTATGTCAGGAGTGCATAAAGTTAGTCCGGCAATCCCTATCGTTTTTAAAAAGTCTCTTCTATCTAAACTCATAATATTAAATATTAAGTAGTGTAAAAACTGAGTCTGTCTATGTGATATAGGCTAATTATTGCTATATAGCTCCATATATATCTTCGCTAGGATGAATACTCTCTTTCTTCACTAGTTTTCTATCTATTTTATAGTGACAATTAGAGTTGTTGATATATTTTGTTTGAAATTCTTCCCATACTTCAGGTCCGAAGTCTTCCAAAATATTATCCTTAAGCTCGCCACCGTCTTGGAGTATTATGGGCGTCAATTCGGGGTTTCCAACAAATCTATTATTGGCAAGAAAGTCTTTGAAACGAGAGAATTCCTTCTTCAACCAAGCAGTATAGGGTTCTGCCATAATCAAGAATTGTAATTCTCGCGTCCAATTCGTAGGTTCGATGGTATAAATCCACCCATCTTGAAAGGGAGAGCTATTTATTGCGGAAGAATCCACAAGCAGCTCAATGTTTCTTGATTTAATTTTACCCGAGATTGGGGAGGAAATGTTCAATTGCTTGCCATTTTGCATGATGGTTAGCGCCGGTTCTCCTTTTCTGACTTTTTCTCCGGGATTTTTCAAATTCACGCGATTTAGCGGTCCCGTGATGTGAAGCAGAAAATCATCTATGCCGATTTTTACAACACCTGACTTTTCCATAAAAGCCCAAGTATGGGTTTTGTCAAAATAGATGCCTTTGGGAATTAACACGGAAGTTTCATTAAAAACCCGTGTTGGAATTGTTGAAATTGTAGAAGTTTTAGATGCTGCTTTTCTACTGAATTTGACGATTGCATCCACTGTAAAAACTATTACAACAAATGCTAATAAGATTAAGAATACCATGATTTCTGTTTTTTTAATTGTTCATTATGGTGCTTCTCAACTATAATGCCAATTAAAAAATATGTTGTAACAAGCAGGTATTTAGTATATTAATACATTCGCTGATAAACAATTAAACACTATAACTGTTTAATTAATCAACACTATTCTTTTAATTAATGCCTATTATGCAGGAATACAGTACGATATACTATATGTTTAAAAACTATACACATGTGTAGTAATTAAACACTTCTATAGTAACTCTCGTTAAAGTGTTGAGAAAACAACGCAATAATTGTAAATAAACTTCGATTTATGCCATAAATTTAGAAAAGGCACAACAATCTTATGGTGTTATTCTGATTTAGGACTTCACTTTATTGCTATAGGTCCTTTTGGTATTTTATCCGATTTCATCCCATGATATAAGAAATAAACACCCAACAAGATGAAAGGAATACTGAGCCATTGTCCCATATCAAGTGCCATACCCTTCTCGAAAGGCATCTGAACTTCCTTTACAAACTCTATCAGAAAGCGTGCGCAAAACATTATTATTAGAAATATGCCAACAAAAAACCCGGGACGTATCACGCCTTCTTGTTTTCGATACAAAAACAAAAGCAATGCCGTTATCAATAGGTAAGTGAAAGCTTCATAAAGTTCCGTTGGGTGGCGAGGCAATATGCCTGCATCTTTATCTCCTTGATATACAAAGCCCCATGGCAAGGAAGTGACATGCCCATATATTTCAGAATTCATCAAGTTGCCAAAACGTACAAATGCTGCAACTATGGGTATGGCAATAGCCACCCTATCAAACAACCACCATACGTTTACCTTGAACTGTCTGACATAAATAATAAGTACGATTACAATAGCTATGGCAGCCCCATGACTTGCTAATCCACCTTTCCACACCATGAATATTTCGGCAATATGATTTTTGTAATAACTCCATTCATAAAAAAAACAATGTCCTAATCGTGCACCAACTAAAACGGCAAGGAAAAAATAAAACGTAAGCCAATCGAGCAGTTTAAACGAAACCTTTTCTTTCTTAAACACCCAAAACAATACGGAATATGCCAGAAAAAAACCCAGCGCAAACAACACACCATACCAACGCAACTCTATACTGCCTAAATGTAGTACGGGTGATGGATTCCAAAAAATCTGCAATAGCGTCATACTAAATTATTTTGTGGTAAATGAAATGAAACTTCCGTTGACAATATGATATTTCTCTGTAAAACCTGCATTCACCTCCACCACATACATCGCATCCTTGCCCGATGGTATGTTTACTTCTGAGAAAGGAACCGCATTTTTGGCAATGCTGACAATGGAGAACTTATCATCAACATAAATGATATCGAGGGGTAGGTGTGTATTTTTCATCCAAAAGTTTAAAGGTTGCATCCCATCAAAAATAAATAACATGCCACAACTATCGGGCATTGTTTTTCGATACATCAATCCTTGCTCTCGGGTAGCATCTGTTTGAGCAATTTCGATGCTTATGGTCTTCAACACTTTCTGTTTTATCGAAAAAACCAATTCGCCATCCTTCCGAAACACGGGCTCCGCCATTTCTTCTGTTTTTGGTGCCACAACAGTTGCAGGGCTTTTATACGGGGCAGGTTTCATCACAATAACCAAAATAAAGGCAATGGAAATTATCAATACCAATGCAATAGCTATATACTGTCTGCTTTTGTTAGAGGGCATCTTCCTTTATATAATAAATCATAAACACAATGGCATACACAAACGTCATGAACATAATGCCACGACCGCTTCTGTCAGCTTTCAAATTCACCAGATAATACCGCAAGGTCAATGCGTTGGGCACCAATCCCAAAATCATGATGGTGGTAAGTTTGAATATACGTCTCCCTGTCTCCGAATTCGGGAAGCTTACATTTATATAATATAAGATGCCGAAAACTACCAACGGCAACAACGTTCCGAGCAGTAAGCCCATGACGAACGAATCTTTCTTTAAAAATTTAAACATCGAATTTCCATTTTTTTAGTTGCGGAATAGCTGTATGAGCAGTCAAATCATAATGAACAGGAACTATAGAAACATAATGATTCTCTATAGCCCACACATCGGTATCCTTTCCCATATCCAGATTTTCAAACACACCCATCATCCAATAATAATCCCTACCATGCGGATCTTGGCGTTCGCTGAATTCTTCCTTCCAATACGCGTTTGCTTGTCGGCACACTTTTATGCCCTTCGTTTTCTTATCGTTTATCGGGAAGTTCACATTCAAACAAACATTTTCAGGCAAACCATTCTCCAGAATGTTTTGACAGATAGACTTAATATAAGGTCCTGTATGGCTAAAGTCTGCTTGGTGCGAATAATCGTTAAGCGAGAAACCCACCGAAGGAATATGCCCCATCGCGCCTTCTATCACTGCCGACATCGTGCCCGAGTAAATGATATTCACCGAAGCATTCGATCCATGGTTGATGCCCGAAACCAACAAATCAGGTTTACGATGCAGCACTTTGTCAACAGCCAATTTCACACAATCAACAGGGGTGCCCGAGCAAAAGTATTCTTTATAATGTTGATCTGATTTGATTTTTTGTAAGCGTAGTGGAGCCGTCACCGTGATAGCGTGTCCCATCCCCGATTGTGGTTTGTCGGGGGCTACCACCACCACTTCCCCTAGCTCTCGCATCACCCCAATCAAATAGCGTATCCCGGGTGCCGAATAACTATCGTCGTTTGTTATGAGTATTAATGGTTTTTCCATGCATCTTTTTTTTGCAATATTACAAATTCTGAACGAGAATATCCCCAAATTAGTGTTCAATCAAGAAAAAACATCTGATAATAGCTTCTGATTCCATGGGTTTTTGATGCCTTCCTAAAAAAATATTTTATTTCATATCTTCCAATTCAAAAATAATATCTACCTTTGTTAACCAAAATTTTAGCGATTCAATTTGATTAATATACATAATAAGTTATTAAAATGAGGAATATAACATAACTCAAACATAGTGCTCCTTTGTGAACACCCTTGTGTCCTTTGTGGAAAAAAATATAAAGAAGAAAATAACCACAGAGTTTCACAGAGTTTAAACACAGAGTTTCACAGAGAATGCCTGTCCGACTTTCGGGCGGAAATCCTAAATTCTCAATTCTCAATTCTAAAATCTCAAATCTAAAATAAAAACATGGCAGAAAAAAGAAAACTATCCGTTATCATCCCTTCCTACAACGAAGCAGAGAACTTAAAAGTAATCTTGCCTCAGCTCATCGCTTTTTGCAAACAACACAATTGGAACATTATTATAGTAAACGACGGCTCCAATGATAACTCCAAAGAGATTTTAGAAGGTTTTGCTCATGAAGACAATTTTACCGCCATCCACCACAAACTCAACAAAGGCTATGGTGGCGCTATCAAAAGCGGCATTCGTGCCTGCCAAACCGAATACCTCATC
The DNA here is from genome assembly GCA_903862465.1 of uncultured bacterium. GTDB lineage: Bacteria > Bacteroidota > Bacteroidia > Bacteroidales > CAIWKO01 > CAIWKO01. The sequence continues at coordinate 24,777 of CAIOYH010000105.1, forward strand.
ACCATTGACGCCGATGGACAACACCGCCTGGAAGATATTGAAAACCTTTACCACTGCATCACCTCCAAAGATGCCGACATGATAGTTGGTTCGCGCAAAGGTATCAAATCGGCTTCCTTTTTAAGGGGAATAGGCAAAAGCATCATCCGTTTATTAGCAAAAATATTGATGACGGTTCCCATACATGATATCAACTCGGGCATGAAAATATATCGCACTGATTTAGCCATGAAGTATCTCAATTTAACCCCCAACACCATGTCTTTTAGTGATATCATCACCCTATGCTTTATCAACAATCGCCATCTCGTGCTGGAAGAACCCATTCAGATAAACAATCGTTTGAAAGGTGAAAGCACCATCAGCATGGAAACAGCTTTTCAAACCGTGATGGAAATCATCAATATTGTGGTGTTGTTCAATCCAATGAAAATATTCTTACCCATCTCCCTACTCACTTTACTCATTACTCTTATTTGGGGAATACCTTTAATTGTAGAAGAACGTGGTGTTAGCGTTGGAACATTATTAGGCTTCATTTCCGCTATTCTATTCTTTTTTCTTGGACTCATAGCTGAACAACTTTCGCTTATTCGTAGAAATCAGCATTAAAATAGTTAAATTAATTTATGGATTCACCCATCTTATTAAGTTTTATTGTCCCTGCATATAATGTAGAGCACTGCATTGCTCGATGTTTAGATAGTATATTGAATCAGACAATTAAAAACTTTGAAGTCATTGTGGTGAATGATGGATCAACAGATAATACGCAACATATAATAGAATCTTACGCTCAAAGGTTTCCTGATAGCCTCAAAGCCTATACCAAAGAAAATGGAGGACCCGGCGACACAAGGAATTATGGCATAAGCAAAGCTACCGGCAACTATATTGCTTTTGTAGATAGCGATGATTTTATAGAGCCGGACTATGCCCAGAAAGTTAATGATCTTATTGATGAACATAATCCTGACATGCTTGTCATAAGCTACAATAGAGTTTATACTAAAAAACAAAACATTTTTGAAAGGGTTCATAAATTCAATAAATGGCATGTATATAACCAAGTAGTGAATATTGATGCTATGCCCGAGATGATTTGTAATATAGAAGGTGCTTCATGGTTACGAATCATTAGAAGAGAAATGTTTGCAAAAAATGATTCTTTATTTTATTCTAATAAAAGCTTAGCCGAAGACCTTGAAGTTAGTTTAAAGTGGTATCTTCATGCTGCTAAAATTATTGTGAGCAACGAAAAGATATATAACTATGTGATTACAACAGACTCATTAAATAGTATTAGGGACAATATTAATCAATTTATTGAAGTGATAGAGACCGTTTGCACTTATTATAAAAAGCATGGTAAATTTCATGACTGTTATGGCGAATTGGAATATATATTTGCCAAGCACATGATAATTTCTAATATAATACGTTTTAAGGCATCAAAACATAAAAATAATTTTAAACAGTTTATGGAATTAAGAGCTGTATTACGTGACTACTTTCTTCAATATATGAAAAATAAATATTTTAAAAACGATCCCTTCTATATACGTATGGCAATCAAAGCTTCTTATTATTTCCCGCGAGTGTTTTATCCATTATTTACGCCACTATTAAAAAAGTTTTGACATGGAAAACAAAATAGACATTTCTGTGATTATCCCTATGTATAATTCGGCTAAATACATTGAAGAAACCATAGCTTCCATTGTGTTGCAAGCACCACATCATCTCAAGTATGAAATTATCATTGTAGATGACGTTAGCAAAGATAATTCACGCGAAGTTGTCAAGAATTTAAACAACGAAAACATCCGACTCATCGAATTAGAGAAAAATGGAGGAACAGCTAATGCACGCAACACTGGAATAAGATTGGCGCGAGGCGAATGGATACAGTTTGTGGATAGCGATGATAAAATTTGTAATGACCTATATGCTAAATTTGAAACCTTTCAAAAACCTGATATAAACTGCTATGTATTTTCTGTATTGGTAGAAAATTACGATCACAATTTAATGAGAACCATCTCTAAGGTGAAAGACAAACGTGCCTTTGGATATTTCTACACCATTTGGAACAAGTTTATTAGAAAGGAGATTTGCATTGATTTTGTTCATGTATCACGTCAAAATGAAGATGTATGTTTTATTTTTGACATGATGAATGCGCATGAATTGAAAATTGCTCTAATTCCCGATGCCTATTATATCTATAATTGTAAAAATGAACAATCGAAGATGGCAAATTTCAAAAAGAATGAATATCGAAATATGTATGCCTATGTGTATAGCCAAATCAACAAAAGCGATGATTTAACGAAAATGTTTTTCTTAGAAACATTTGTTGGTATAGTGTTTTCTAAAGGTATGCCATTTTTTATGAGTTTGGGAATAGGTATCAAAACTTTATTCAGATTATTCAAATTTCTGCCTAAAGTGTATTCCAATGGGATTAGAAACTGTATTAGCAACACTAAAATAGGATAGGGGCTTGCTATGAATTTAAATAGTTATTCGTTATTAAAAAGATGGAAAATAAAATAGACATATCAGTGATTATTCCCATGTTTAATGTGGAAAAGTACATTGAGCATGCGATACAATCTATTGTTATGCAACAATCTCATGGATTGACTTACGAAATCATTATCGTAGACGATCTTAGTATAGATAATTCGCGCGAAGTCGTGAAGAATTTTAAGAATGAAAACATTCGGCTTATTGAATTAGATCAAAATGGTGGTACTGCCAATGCCCGTAATGTTGGAATCAGAGCTGCACGTGGCGAATGGATACAATTTATGGATAGCGATGATGCCATTTGTAGTGACTTATATACAAAATTTGAAAAGTCCAAAAAATCGGACGCTAATGTGTATGTGTTTTCGCTTATCATCGAATTTCATGATTACACTTTAAAACAATCGATAACTGAGGTTAAAGACAAACGTGCTTTTGGACATTTTGGTGGTATTTGGAATAAGTTTATCAGAAAGGATTTATGCTTAGATTTTGGGGAGGTGTCTCGACAAAATGAGGATAATGTGTTCATTATTGATATGATGATAGCCCATGATTTAAAAATTGCTTTAATACCGGATGCCTATTATCTGTATAACCGAAAAAATGATAATTCAAAAATGGCAAACTTCAATAAAAAAGAATTTCGCAATATGTTCTTCTATGTTTATAGAAAAATTCCTAAATGTGATGCTTTCACCAAGATGTATATACTCGAAATGTTTGTTGCAACGCTGTTCGACAAAGAGCGTCCTTTTTGGATGAGTGTGCTTATCGCTACTAAAACCTTGTTTCGATTACTGGTATATCTGCCTCAAACTTATTTAAATCAAAATAGGCATTTTGTGAAAAACACGATAATTACACCATGACAATATTTTCTCTTAAATTGGCATTAGAAAAGGTTTTGCCTTCCATGCTATGGAAGCCATTAAAAATGGTTCTTACAAAAATCTATCTTTCTTGCCTACCTTATCTTGGACCTTATTATAACTTCGTAAGATGGAGATATAAAAGAATTGTGAAGATATTCCAACAAAAGAAAACACTAAAAGTTGTTTTTTTTATTATACATGAATCTATATGGAAATATGAAGGCATATATACGTTGATGGAAAAAGATGAACGTTTCGACCCTGTATTAATTGTTTGTCCTTACACCGATTATGGTCAAGAAACAGTGCTGAGAGAGATGGAACAAACTTATGCTTCTTTCAAGCAAAAAGGCTATAAGGTTTTAAAGACATTTAATTGCGATGAAAATAAATGGCTTGATGTAAAAAAAGAAGTGAAGCCTGATTTGATTTTTTTTTCTAGCCCTTGGCAAATAACTAAAAATAAGTACTACATATTGAATTATTTGAATTACTTAACTTATTATGTGCCTTATGGTATCTGTGCGGTTAATCAACAGCAAACACAATTTAACCAATTGTTTCATAATTTAGTTTGGGCTTCTTTTTACGAGACTCCTATACATAAATTAATGGCAAGAAAATACGCTGTAAATAAAGGAAAAAATGTATTTGTTTATGGATATCCTATGTGTGACATTTTTATAGATAAAAGCTATAAGCCAAAAGATGGGTGGAAAGTTAAAAATGCATCTGCTAAAAGAATTATTTGGGCACCACATCATTCCATTGAGGATAACCCAAATGAAATGAGATATTCAAATTTTTTGGTTTTACATCAGTTTATGTATGACCTTATAAAGATATATTCAGGAAAAATCCAAATTGCTTTTAAACCTCATCCAATTTTAAAACCTAAACTTTATGAACATCCTGACTGGGGTAAAGAACGAACAGATAATTATTATTGTGCATGGCAAAACTGTGATTATGGACAATTGGAAGAGGGTTTATATGAAGATTTATTTCTAACTTCTGATGCCATGATATTAGATAGCATTTCATTTATATCAGAGTATTTATGTCTGAACAAGCCTATAATATTCGTGACGCGCGACGAAACCATTAATTCAGAATTTAATGAATTTGGGGAATTGGCATTTAAAATGATGTATAAAGCCAATAATCAAAAAGATTTGATTAATTTTGTGGAAGAAACTATTTTTGCAGGGCAAGACCCTTTATTTAACGAGCGAAAGCTTTTTGTGGAAAAGCTACTTACACCTCCGAATAATATGTCGGCAAGCGAAAATATTATGTATCATATAAAAAAAGAATTATTGCATGAAGTTCATATTTGATTTAGATGGCACCGTGACAGCCCAGGAAACATTGCCATTGATAGCATCACATTTCAAGGTAGAAGAGAAAATTAATGCTCTAACTAAAGAAACCATTAAGGGTAACATTCCGTTTATGGAAAGTTTTATTAGACGGGTACATATCTTAGGAAAATTGCCCGTTTCTGAAATAGCAGACTTGCTCATGCATGTTAAGTTTCATAATAAAGTCTTTGATTTTATTCAAATGCATCGCGACAACTGTATCATTGCTACAGGAAACTTAGATTGCTGGGTTGAAAAACTAGTAGCCAAAATTGGTTGCGAGTATTATACATCCATAAGTAAAACAAGTAATAATAAAGTTGTTTCTTTAACTCAAATATTAAATAAAGAAACAATAGTGAAGAAATATCAGGATTTGGGCGAGAAAGTTATCTATATTGGCGATGGCAATAATGATATGGAAGCTATGCGCATAGCAGATGTGTCCATTGCAACTGGCTTAACTCACCTGCCTGCTAAAAGCATATTACCATTTTCAAATTATTTAATCTTTAATGAAAACGCATTATGTCGTCAACTAAATCAATTGTTTTAAGCTGCGCCGGTATTGGCTCTCGATTAGGTCTTGGACAAACAAAAGCCTTGATTGAAATTAATAAAAAACCTTTAATCTATTGGCAACTTCAATTGTTTAAAGAAGTGGAAGACATTCGCATTGTGATTGGTTATCAAGCAAACGATGTAGTTAGAGAAGTGCTTAAAACTCGAAAGGATGTAATATTTGTTTACAATCATGATTATTTTAATACAAAAACTGGAGCAAGTTTTTATTTAGGTGCCAAAGATGCCAATGAATATGTGATTGAGTGGGATGGCGATTTGCTTGTACATCCTGACGATGTAAAATTAATTTTACAGACCGACGAAGAATATTTGTGTTATGCAGATATTTCATCGGATGAGGCAGTATATGTTAAAACTAATGCGCATGGGGATGTAGAATCATTTTCTACTGAAGAAGGGAATTATGAATGGACTGGTCCTGCCTGTATCAAAAAATCAAAATTGCAATATACAACAGGTAATGTCTATTCTCAGTTTGAGCCATTTCTACCAATGAAAGGATTAAAGATTAGAGCATTTGATATTGATACCTATGAAGATTATAAAAGGGTTTCTGAATTTATTAAAACTTGGTAAATATGTTAAAAAACGAATATTCATTATCTTTCTTTGCTAATTTAGCAAAGAATAATCCTGATGAAAAATCAGTAAAAATTACAAGTATTAGTGATTTCTCAGATAAAGACGCTGACTTTCTGTTATCTTTTTCAAATGCAGAGACGGAAATTTTAGACCTAGCAAGTGGCTCTGGTTTAATAATAAATAAAATTTTTGAAAAAGTAAAACACATTACTGCAATAGAGGCTTTTGAACAATTCTCACGATTTATTAAAAAAAACAAGAGCATAACTATAGTAAATCAAGATATTATGCTATTTGATTCAAAATTTAAATTTGATTTAGTCACAATGTTTGGAGTAGTGCAATATTTTAATGAATCTGAGATAATAAGAATATATAATAAATACCAAGAAAATCTTAAAGAAAAAGGTAAACTAATAATTAAAAATCAATTTGGCGTGAAAGAGGATGTCATTGTTAATGGTTACTCTGATGAATTGAAAACAAATTATTATTCAGAATACCGTCATATTGATAAAGAAGTTAGATTGTTGGAATCCGTTGGTTTCAAGCATACTGAGATATTTGACATTTATCCACCTGAATGCAATAGATGGGAAAATACGCATTTCTATGCAATTGTTGCCGGAAAATAGTGAAATAGCGATTTGTGAATGGAGAAAAAGCTTTCATTAAAAGCCAAAACAACCAAGGGTTTACTTTGGAATGTTGTTGACAAATTTGCTGTTCAAGGCACCGGCTTTCTCATAAGTCTGTTGCTTGCACGAATTTTGATGCCTTCCGATTATGGACTTATTGGGATGCTTGCTATTTTTATGGTAGTTTCGCAAGTGTTGGTCGAAAGTGGTTTCTCTAGTGCTTTAATTCAAAAACATAACCCCACCGAAGAAGATTATTCTACAATATTCTATTTTAATTTGTGTGTTTCGATTTTTTTCTATTTGGTTTTATTTTTCACCGCACCGCTAATTGCCTCTTTTTATAAAACGCCTCAATTGACAATGATAACACGTGTGATTTCACTCAGTATTGTTATCAATGCACTTTCCTTGGTTCCGCAAACTAAGTTGACCATTCGCTTAGATTTCAAAACTCAAGCAAAGGTTTCGTTGTTTTCGGTTTTTATCAGTGGAGGTATAGGTGTCTATGCTGCTTACAATGGTTTTGGTGTGTGGGCACTCATTATTCAAATTTTGGCAGCCGCGTTTATAAAAACAGTCATGCTTTTCTATTATGATAAATGGATTCCCGATTTTGCTTTCAACATGGCTTCTTTTAAACAATTGTTTCGATTTTCTTACAAATTAATGACAGCTTCTTTGGTTGGAACCATCATGACAAATATTTATTCCATTCTAATTGGGAAGTTTTTTTATGCTAAAGAATTAGGATTTTATACCAATGCCAAGCAGTATCCCGAATTGCTTTCAACTTCTATAACTTCAGTGTTGCTAGGTGTGACCTATCCTGTACTATCCTCTTTGAAAGATGATAGAGAAACCATGCTGTTGGTTTACGGTCGTTTGATGCGGGTTACTGTATTCTTTGTAATGCCTATATTAACTTTATTTGCATTGTTATCCGACCCTTTTATTCACCTTATCTTGACGGATAAATGGATGCCTATTGTTCCCCTAATGCAGTGGATATGTTTTGCGCGTCTCATTACCCCAATTAGTGCATTAAATATGAATATTTTAAATGCTATTGGGCGTAGCGATTTGTTTTTAAAGGTTGATTTGTCGAAAGTTCCTATAGTGTTGATTGCTTTAGTCGTTACAGTGCCGTTTGGGCTGAAAGCCGTAGTGATAGGTCATTTCGTAACGTCTTTTATTGCTTTTTTTATCAATGCATATTATCCCGGCAAATTGTTTGGTTTTGGTGTCTTCAAACAATTGCGCGAAATGAAAACAGTGGCTCTTGCTACTATTTTAATGTCGGCAGGGGTTCTTGTTAGCACCTATTTCATATCGAATGATTTATTGAAACTTATTGTGGGGGGATTAAGTGGAATTTGCATTTATCTGTTAGCAGCTTATATGCTGAAAATAGAAGAAGTAAAAGACTTGAAAGAAATCGTGCAAAATATTTTGGGTAAAAAAGAATCGCATTAGTTGCAGGAATTCTATGTGTAATGTTATGGACCACATTCAATTATTTAAATAAGGTAAAAAATAAGCCATGAATAAAAAATGAAAAAAATATTTAATCTATTCATCCCCAAACCTTTTACATGGCAAACTTTTAAAAGAAGATGTTTTCTGATATTTTATTTTACGTTTAATTTCCGATTGTTTTTATTGTTTTATAAGAAACTACCTGATAACCATTATAAAAAAAGGTTGAAAGAAAATCCAATCAATATTCTCAAAATTGTGGGCTATTATTTATCTGAACAATTTACACTCCGCGAAAAAGCGGAAATCAATAAATATCACCATCGTTATATGTGTAGCAATTACTCAGATAGTTTTTTAAATACACTTTGTGGGGCAGGTATCATTCTTTGGCAAAAATCATAAGAAATCAACAGCCATAGCATTCAAATAACTCCTTCTATCAGCAGATTTGCCTATATGGAAGGAGAGTTGGTGGTTGATTATAAGTTCAATCAGAAACGACTCTTTAGCATGGTGTTTACTATGATTCCAACTCATATTATAAAAGAAGCATGTGATTCCCTTTTTATTGGAGGTTCGCAGGGTGTAAAGAATAAAAGAGATGAATGGAAACTTGCCACAAAAACAAATAGCAGAATATCGCCCGACGAGATGCTGATTATTGCATTGCAGGCATGGGCATCCAAAAACAATATCTTACGCATCCTTGCGGTGGATGTTGAAAACCAAATTGCAAAATCGCTTAATGGGAATCGTCCTGATTATTCCTTGACCTATGATACGCTATGGGCGAATAGCGGTGGCGATAAAAAACAAAACTATTATGTTTTGCCAAACCTGCCATTCATAAAAGACAGAAGCGAGAAAAATAACTACAGGTCACGTGATAAAAAACAAGATGCTTTGCGGCTCGAAATTTTTGAAGAAATAAAAAATAATTTGACCCAATTTTTAGTATAGAGCTTCATCGTAATGCAAAACTTCGATTACCAAGTTTCTTCAATGTAGTACGAAGTTTCTTCTATGTAGTACCAAGTTTCTTCAATGTAGTACCAAGTTTCTTCTATGTAGTACCAAGTTTCTTCAATGTAGTACCAAGTTTCTTCTATGTAGTACCAAGTTTTTTCAATGTAGTACCAAGTTTTTTCTATGTAGTACGAAGTTTTTTCAATGTAGTACCAAGTTTCTTCAATGTAGTACCAAGTTTCTTTTATGTAGTACGAAGTTTTTTTTATGTAGTACCAAGTTTGTCAAAAAGGAGAGCTTAGCCATAAAAAATGCCTTGATTCTGATGCGATATAGCTGTGATAGCTATTTCAGAATCAAGGCATTGAAAGCTTGAAAAGCCCTGAGTAGCCTATTGTGGAATATAGGGAACGGGGGCACTCCAGTCGCTTTGTCCGGCAGCATTGCTCTTGGCAACGCGCATTAGTAATTCTTTTCCCTTCACGCAATCGAGGATCAGAAGTTTGCGACTATTGGTAGTTTCCAACACAGTTACCCAAACTAATGGGTCTTCGCCTGCCACGGCAATTTGTACGATGTTATTAACTTTTTCTCTTTTTGTTACTTCACCACCAGTTTTTTTTACCAAAAAGATTTTCGAACTCAACGTAAATCCGCCTTTAACAATACGGTCAATTACCGGAACAATTGGCAGTCCGTGAGGCGAAGGATCTGAGCTTAAGCCAAACCCGGAGAGTTTTAATTTTTCCGGCTTTCCTTTGTAGAGTCCGTTGGTGTAGAGTATTAATAAATCGAGAGATGCAAACAAATCGTGTGTAGAAGCATCGCGCACCACTACACCCACAATTTTTACATTCACTTGATCGGAATTAGCTTTGGTCACCTTGGGTTCGAAAACCAGTTGGGTAACCACGGGAGTAGCGTATTCGGTAGCATGTTCGTAAATGCCATCCAACACACTAAACCCTCTTTTGATAACTTTTAGCGGCTCGTTTTTGGTGCAACCCATCGTAGCCACAGTAATTTTTGCTGCCATTTTGTTTAGATTAGTTCATAATTAATTTGCTTTTGCTATATTCCGATTGATAAAAAATCTAATGTAGCCGACTTGTTTTTTCTATATTTCAAGCCCGCGACAAAAGTAGATTAAACAAATCTATTATAGACGAAAAGCAGTGCGGGTGTTTCGCACTATTGAAACTAATTTATTTTGATTAATTTTTGGGCAGCCAAACCCAGATAACAGGATAATCGCCGGGTGGCGAATAGTGATATGATACCAATTTTCTATTATAAATTATAAGAACGTTTGAAGGTTCTAAATTTTCCTTCATTAGCTTTAAGTTTTCGAATAAAGTTCTTTTGCTGATGGCGATATCAGTTGCAAATGTCTGCGGCGAGCCTGTTTTGCCATTGCTTATTTTAGCATTCATTGCGTTTACTACTTTCATTCTGTATTCAATTCCTTTCATGATTCAGTGGTTTAATAAATAATTCGGTAAAACTACAGAAAAGTATTGAGAAACAAGGAATAAATAATTAAGATTTAAGAATTATGATTTTAGAGTTAAGAATGTACGACTCAACATAATTAAACAATTGGCTAATTTACCAATCAACTATCAATGACCATGAATGACTATCAATGACCAAGAATGACTAAGAATGACTATAAATGACCAATCGACTTAATCAACTCAATTAACCAATTGACTTAATTTCCCCTAATAGTTGTCCCAATGTGCTTGCTTCGATTGCTTCTTTATGTAGCATTGGAATTTTGATTTAGGAATATCTAAAAAATTGCTTACCCATGCAAGCGTTTTGTTATCAAGGTATCCGGCTTCTACTATTTCTTCTTTGATAGTTTCCAATCCATAGAATTGAACAATAACTTTAACATCCTTCAAATCGCCCATAGACAGGACCCGTTCGATGATAAGTCGCCTATTACGAACATCATCAA
>CAIOYH010000106.1 GCA_903862465.1 uncultured bacterium
CGCGATATATATTTCACCACAATAGGCACAATAGATACAATAGAAAAACAATAGGGATGCTATAGCTCTCTAATAATTCAATAAAATATTCGGGCAATTACGCCATAGGTCCATCCTTTTTTATCATACATTCCCGCCTATTTCTTTGGCAGGTATAATTTCATTTTTTATTATGGGCTATTTTCATAAAGAAATAGAATAGCCCAATATAATATAGCCGCAATTTCATATAATATAGAAATATCACGGTATATACTTGGAATTATTTTATATACTCCTAAAAATGTTTTGTACATTCTAATAAATGTTTTGTACTTTCTATTTGCTGTTTTATACATGCCAAAAATAGTTTTATAGATTCCTTTTTAAGCTTCATAATTTCCATTTTAAGATTTATAGATTCCTCAAAAAGTATCGTAAATACCAATAAAAGTGCCGTACACACCTAAAAAAGGAGCACTTTTTTTAGGAATATACGAAATATCTGTTAATATATACGAATTAAATATTCATCTCTATAAAACGACTTTTAGAAAATAGTATTGAAATAATAGCAATGTCAAAGCGATATTGAAATCCGATTATCGCAAGAAAAGAAATCAGAAAAAAAGAAATAAATTTTGTGGATGCTTTTCAAGAATATAATCACTGAAAAATAGAATCTACATTAGTATATATGTAGCTTCCCTGCGCACGAATGTGCTTTGATGATTAAATACTATAAGGTATAAATCCCCGAGCGAAAAACTCTGAACTATGAACTAAGAACCCGTAACTCCGAACTATAAACTCGAAACTCCGAACAAATAACTCGGAACTATGAACTAAAAACTCTGAACTCCTACCTACTTATAATGACCTTATAGACGAACACCTCGTTCGCATGATAGTTCGTAAGGCGCATATAATATGCCCCTTGGCTCAGCTTGGCTACATTAATTTGGTCGGCGAAGGCTTGGCTGAACACTTTGCGTCCAATGAAATCAAACATCTCTACGGTGATGTTCGTGCGATCAAGCTCAGTGTTATAATTGATGGGCAACATCAAATTGAGCAATCCATTGGCAGGATTTGGACCCACATTACACACAAAATGGTCGGTTGGATGTCCCTCCACAGGCGCAATTCTTGACTTTTGCCACGTTGTGCCCACCAACGGACGTATCATCAGCGCCCCGTTGAACGACGTTGGCTGCCAAACGCCCTCTGCATTATAAAAGGTATGGCTTTGGGCGTTGGTATTTTGGTCGTAGCCCACGTTGAGGTTGTCCTCAGTGGTCTGCACCCATCCCACATAAAACGTGCCGCTCAGCATGATAGCGGTATCTTTTATCTCATAAGTATAAAACGCATTGATACTGTCGGCAAACTCAGGACGTTTCTGCGGCGATTGATAAATGAGGGTCTCGGGATTGAGCGAAGACCACACGGTCAATTTAAAATACTTATAATAGGGCGTTGTCAGGGTCTGATTGAAATACATTTGGATGCCGCCCAAGGTGTCGAGCTGATTGAAGGTGAACTGATACGCCAATTTGGCATTCACGCCCGACAAACCGTAGCCTTTTTCGGCGGTGCCATCGTCATAAGCGTAAGCATTATTAAACTCTTGACGCCGCGTGATGGTATCATTGCGCAGGATGTTTTCGGTCCAACCGTTGCTGCCGATGATATGCGCCACATCAAACACCGCACTGTCCATGCCCGCCAACGAAGGCAGCGTGAAATTCACCGCAGGGTTCACATGCAAATCATAGATATCATAACCCGTTGTTATAAATGGATCCAAATCCCATACCCCCGCATTGTGCAGAAAAGTATAAGGTCCGTTTTCTTGTGTAACAATATATTTATAAAATTTATTATCCCCAATACCATTCAAATTGGATATTTTCAGATGAAACTTATCCGTCAAATCCGTATTAGAGAAATGTCGGGTAGGAATCTGACTAAAATTCTTGAGCATGGAAGGCGCAGGGTCAACAAAAGTGAGGTCATTATACACCGTGTCGTTCTTGGAGCGATTCACATTGAGATACACATAATCCAAATTCCACTCATCCACATTGCTTTGCCAACTTGGCAGACTTGTGGCGGCAATGCTTGCATAATTGGTGAACCGAAAGCGAAACCCTTTTTGCAGAAAGGTGGTATCTCGGATGGGAATCATCACCTGACGGAAATCGCGATTGTATTTATAGTGAAAGGAATCCAATGTCATGCCCGGGCTGCCCCATGCAGAAATCCATCTGTTGAGATGGGGAGAATAAAAATCCAACATAAGCGAATCGAGCTTGTTGGGAGCATCGCCCAAGCCTTGCGGCTGATAATAGAAACTAAAATAAAGCGAATCGGCAGGCGTTATGCGCGACGGAACGCCACTAAAAAGAGAATCCAAACGTATCCGTTGGGACGAAAGCGAGTCTGCAATAAAAGGCGTGATGACTGCATTTTGATACATCGCTCCCGTATCGTTCATGGCGTCCAATGTAACCACCCCCACCGTTGGCGGATTGACGCAATAGGTTGAATTAACGAAGGTATATCTATCCGCCCAAAGCGAATCCACAGGATAAACGCGGGTATCGAAATACGAAAAATCGTCTAAGAAAGGCAGATGCACCTCGCCCGTCAAAGCCCGAGGCTGAAGCAGTAAATTTTTAGATTTCGACAGTAGCGGATTCGCCTGAAGTCCTGACAAATGTTCCTGAGCGGACAATGTCCAACATCCCGAAAGGAACAGCAGTAGCAAAAGTATTTTTTTAGTCATCAAATCTTATTTTTTATTTTTTTTAAAGTCATATTTTCTTTCCGAACGATACCACACATCCACCGTTCCGCCAAACTGAACGGAACTATTGGGCTCAGGTTTTTGCTTAAACACACGCGAAGTGGTGGTGTCGTTTCCATCAAGAAAAATTTCGTTACCTATATTGAGCGATGCTTCATTCAACAGATCCATCACTTGCACTTGTTTTTTGCCAATCAAATCCGGCACCTTCGAGTTTTCTTTTTCATCGCCCTTGCCCAACACTAAATCAATTTTCGTGCCCTTTTCAACGAGGAAACCCTCTTTTATATCAGCCCCTTTATATTTCTGTTTAAGAACGGCGTTGTTCGCAATGTCGGGAACGTAGGTCAGGCTACCGATTTTCAGTCCATAAGTCTCCATCATGGAAGTTGCTTGACGCAATGTCAAATCCACAAGGTTGGGCATCGCCACCTGTTCGGGCTTCAACGCCACCACAGTCAAATAAATCTTTCTATTTTTTTTCACTTTCGTTCCCGGCAAGGGGTCTTGCATCGCCACAGTGCCCTTCGGCAATGACATTTCATAAACGGAATCCACAATGGCAGCCTCCAAATCATTATCGGAGGCAAAATCTTCAATTTTATCTAAACTTAAACCTATAAAATTGGGCACTGCGATAGCCTGACCGTGCCGTGTATAGATATTTAACATGCGCAATATTAACCATATAATCACAATGGTAACTACCACGGCAATCATAGTGTGTCTGAAGAAAACTTTGCTTCGCAGGAAGCTAAAAAAACTCATAGTCCAATCGTTTTAATCTATTTATATAACAAAACGTTGCGTAATAATAAACTTGATTCCGTTCGTTTTATTATTTGAAGGCACAAATATAGAAAAAATTCTCGTTCTTGGCGTAAATAAAGTAAAACTGTTTACCTTTGCACATTAATTTTTTATCACTATGAAGAACATTGCAGTCATTGCCGGAGGCTATTCGGGCGAATACGAAATCTCCATCAAAAGTGCCGGAGTCATTATGCAGCACATAGATAAGGAGCTCTACGCGTCTTATCTTATTATTATAAACAAAGATAAATGGGTATATTTGGGTGAGAATAACACGGAACATGCCGTTGATAAAAATGATTTCTCGATTATTGTACGAAACGAGAAGATTACTTTCGATTGCATTTTTAATATCATACACGGCACGCCGGGCGAAGATGGAAAGATTTTAGGATATTTCGATATGTTGGGATTGCCCTACACCTCTTCGAGTCAATCGGTGTCGGCTTTGACATTCAATAAGGCGTATTGCAACCGAGTTGTCCGTTCCTTGGAGGTGAATGTCGCCAATTCGGTTCATCTGTTCAAACACGATGCGGTGAATGTGGAAAGAATTTTAGAAGAAGTTGCCCTGCCGGTATTTGTCAAGCCTTGCAATGGCGGCTCGAGCGTTGCCACATCCAAAGCGAAGACAAAGGAAGAGTTACTTAGCGCGATAAATTTAGCTTTTACGGTGGATGATGAGATTTTGGTGGAAGAATTTATTGATGGTACGGAAATCACTTGCGGTTTGTTTCGCTACAAGAACCGCATGATAGTGTTTCCCATCACCGAGATAGTCCCGAACAATGAGTTTTTTGATTATGATGCCAAATATGTGAAAGGACATTCGCAAGAAATCACCCCGGCAAACATCTCTGTGGAAGTTGCCACGGTGTGCACCGCCACCTCGAGCTTCCTCTACAACAAACTCAATTGCAAAGGCGTGGTGCGCATAGATTATATCTTGACCAAAGACAATTGTATGTATTTTTTAGAAATAAATACCGTTCCCGGGATGTCAGAAATGAGTATCATTCCGCAGCAGGCAACTGTGTTTGGCTACTCTTTGTCAGAACTTTTGAATATGTTGTTGGAAAATGCTTTGCAGCAGAAAAGGATGTAAACCTCTGTTGTTGCCTTCCCTTTCATAACCACAAAGTATAAAGATACCACCAAAAAAAGAAACACCACCAAGACTCAAAGACACGAAGACACTAAGATGCAAGGACGCTAAGCATCACAATGCATTGTTGCGATGAAAAAGAACCTTTTATTTTCTTTGTGCAACTTAGAGTCTTTGTGTCTTTGTGGTTAAAAAAAGACGATTCTTAGTGGGCTTATGGTTGAAATAAAACTTCTATGTCAGTTTAATCTTCACCACATCCATCTTTTGAATTTCTTTGAGAAAGGTTTCGGGATTTATTTTTCGCTTATGCGAATTCATATCCACAGAAACTTCTTCTTCAGCATCCACCACGCGCATCTTTAAATCCACCTTGCCGGGATTTTTTTGAATCAGAGTCCCCAAATCTTTCACCAAGTCTGAGGTAATATACTCCAACGGAATAGTCAGCAGCACACTTTTCGCTCTGCGTTCCATCAAATCATACAAGGGTTCGATGCTGTGGATTTTGATTTCATATTCTATCACCGCATTGGGGTCGTTCTCTTTTTCTTTGTCCCAAAAGCGTTTATCCACCTTGCCGGAGATAAAAATACACTTCCCGATTTCCATCAGATGCTTGAATTTATCGAAATTTTCGGACCAAAGATTCAAGCGAACAGAACCTTTAAAGTCTTCTACTTCAAAATATCCGTAGGGTTTGTTGTTTTTGCTCATCTTATCTCCTGCCGAGATAATCATACCGCCAAAGCGGATATCTCTATTGGCAAAAGGTTTCAGATTCTCTAACTTGTCCAAGGTAAAATTGCCGAAACTTTGCATCTCAATACGATAATCATCCAACGGGTGTCCCGACATATAGAACCCAATGACGGATTTTTCGTGATTGAGTTGCTCTATCTTGCTCCACGGTTCGCAAATTGGCAATTCAGGATCGGGGATGGACATTTCTTCGCTCTCGCCAAACAGCGATTGCTGCATGGTGTTTTGTTTGCTTTGCACCAAACCGATATGGCGAATCAACTTCTCCAAAAAAGTGATTTCTTCGAAAGGCAGCTTATAGAAAAACTGTGCCCTATGGATGCCCATGCTGTCAAAAGCACCCGCCATGGCTAATGCTTCGATGCTTTTTTTGTTTGCAGTGCGCAAATTCACCCGATTGAGGAAGTCGAAGATGTTTTTATAGCGCCCGTTTAGTTCCCGTTCAGAAATGATAGAATCCACAGCGGCATTGCCCAATCCTTTGATGGCAGAAAGCCCGAAGCGAACTTCTTCTTTTTTATTCACAACAAAACGCACATGGCTCTCATTGATGTCGGGACCCAACACAACAATGTTTAGTTTCTTACACTCATCAATAAAGAAAGTTATCTTTTCCAAATCCGAAACATTACGGCTCAACACCGCTGCCATGAACTCATTTTGATAATGTTTCTTCAAAAAAGCCATCCTGTAGGCTGTGATAGCATAACATGCCGAATGGGATTTGTTGAAAGCATAATTGGCAAAAGCTTCCCAATCAATCCAAACTTTCTTGGCTATGGCTTCCGTAATATCATTTGCCGCGCAGCCTGAAACAAACTTCTCTTTCAGCTTTTCCATCAAAGCGAAATTCTTTTTTCCCATTGCCTTACGCAAGGAATCGGCTTCGCCCCCTGTGAATCCCGCCATTACCATTGACAGTTTCATCACCTGCTCTTGATATACGGTGATGCCATAAGTATCTTTCAAGCTTTCTTCCATCGAGGGATGGTCGTAGGTAATCTTTTCTTTGCCATGTTTTCGGCGGATGAAACTCGGGATATATTCCATTGGACCCGGGCGATACAAGGCGTTCATGGCAATCAAATCTTCGAAACGATTCGGTTTCAAATCTAACAGATGCTTCTTCATGCCCTCCGACTCAAACTGAAATATCGCGGTTGTGTTTCCCTTGCTGAAAATTTCGAAAGCCTCCAAATCATCCAAAGGCATCGTTTCCAAATCTATGGTAATCCCTTTCGAAAACTTTATGTTGTCCACAGCATCTTTTATAATAGAAAGCGTCTTCAATCCCAAAATATCCATCTTTAGCAATCCAATAGACTCCACATGCGAGCCTTCGTATTGCGTAACCAACAACTCGGAATCCTTTTGCGTGCACAAAGGGATATAGTCAATCAAATCATTCTTCCCGATGATGATGCCACAGGCATGCGTTCCCGTATGTCGGATAGAGCCTTCTAACTCTATGGCATATTTGATGGTTTGAGACACCAAACGGTTGCTTGAATTCTTCGCTTCTTTCAGTTCGGGCACCATTTCGATGGCTTCTTTGAGGTCTTTTGCTTTTGTAGGCACCAATTTGGAAAGCCGGTCGGCATCAGGCAATGGCAAATTCTCTACCCGTGCCACATCCTTCAACGCACTCTTCATCGCCATAGTCCCGAAGGTGACAATTTGAGCCACGCGGTTCTTCCCATATTTTTCCACGATCCATTGTATCACTTTTTCGCGACCATCTTCATCAAAATCTATATCCATATCAGGCATCGAAATACGATCGGGATTCAAAAAACGTTCGAAAAGCAAACCATATTTCAAAGGGTCTAAATCGGTGATGCGCAAACAATATGCCACCACTGAACCCGCTGCCGAGCCTCTTCCAGGACCTACCTCTACGCCCATCTCACGCGCTGCTCGTATGAAATCATGTACAATCAAAAAATACCCGGGGAAGCCCATGCGTTTGATAACGCCTAATTCGAAATCTATACGTTCCCGAACTTCCTCCGTCACTTCGGCATAACGTTTTTGGGCACCCACGTAGGTTAGGTGTTCCAAAAACACATTGCCATCATCAAAACCATCGGGCAAGGGATAATCGGGCAAAATAGCATCTTTATCTAAAGAAAACAACTCCACCTTGTCGGCTAAGTCGTTGGTATTCTCTAAAGCTTCGGGCACATCGGCAAACAATTCAGCCATCTCTTCGGGGGTGCGCAAAAACTCTTTGGTGGTATATTTCATCCTGCCGATATCTTGAACCAATTTGCCTGTGTTGATACACAACAAACGGTCGTGGGCTTCGGCATCTTCGGCATTTATAAAATGGACATCGTTGGAAGCAATGAGTTTCACGCCATATTCGCGCGAAAACTCTATCAAGGTTTTGTTCACCATTTCTTGCTGATGATACACCTCAGAATCAATTTTTATGTCGCCTGTTTTGTGGCGCATCATCTCCAAATAAAAGTCATCGCCAAAGAGTTCTTTATAATCCAAGAGCTTTTGAATGGCTTTTTCCTTATCATTGTTTTGAATCGCAGCAGGAATTTCGCCCGCAAGGCAAGCCGAAGAAGCTATCAATCCTTCGTGATACTCACGCAATATCTCCCAATCAATACGCGGTTTGTAATAAAACCCTTCTTTGTAGGCAAGGGTGGTGAGTCGGCACAAATTTTTATAGCCTACTTCGTTTTTAGCAATCAAAATCAAGTGAAAGCCCGAACGGTCATCCGAACCTGTTTTCTCGAAACGGCTTTTGGCTGCCACATACATTTCGCAACCAATCAAGGGTTTTATATCTTGTTTGGTGGCTTCATTGTGAAACTCTTTCACACCAAACATATTGCCATGGTCGGTGATGGCTATGGCGTTCATGCCGCATTTCTTTACTTTGGTGATAAGTTTTTTGATGTCGGATTGACCATCAAGGATGGAGTACTGTGTGTGGACGTGGATGTGGGTAAAATTACTCATAAGGCTTAGCTATCAATGGTTTTCGGATTTGGATTTCCAACTGTAAAAGTAGGTATAAATCTGAAACAAAAATCAGATGTTGATAAATTCTTTCCAATTATTTTTCAACAAAGGATCTTTTCTGATAGCATGAACCGATGATGCGTAGATGCGCTAGAAAGGTTTCCCGCTGATTTCGCTGATTTACGCGGATGTTGGATAAACCACTAAGACACTAAGAGCACTAAGTTACACTAAGAAACGCCTCCAAAAACTTTTCATTTTTTATTAATTATGGCGCATCCCCCTTTGAAAAAAAGGGGGTCGGGCTTTCCGTTCCAAGTCCTCGCGCCTGAAAAACGGCGCTGTGGGCTTTCCTCTACAATCCCTTGCGCTCCTGCCAACGGGCTATCCTCGGGACTCTTAATCATTATTTCCCTTCATCCTCCCCTTTATTCCCATGCCGTGTAGGGGCAGAAAATCTTCTGCCCTCTTAAATCTTTTTACCGATTATCAAAAAAAAAACTTCCATCTTAATTCTTTTATTTATATTTGTCGAATAAAAAATAAAAACCATGGAAATAACTTTAGAAAATTTTAGAAATTTTGATATTCGCCAAATAGTTGCACCTAATTTAGTTGATAAGGATGAATGGATTGCAGTTCAAAATAAAATTGAAACAATTAAACCATTAATTGATGAAATGCTTAGAATTTTAAAAACCAATAGTAATGTACCTGAGGTTTTTAAAGGAAATGTTGAAATTTATGCAAACGAACTTATAAAATTCATCGAAGAGTTTAATGCTGAGATTAAAGGTGGGCAACCAATTGAAGTTGCCAAAAAAAAAGCAGAACTGTTTTTTGACTTTGATAGATGGTATTTTAATTATGTCTTTTCCCCTAGCAATGGAAAAGAATTTGGGTTTTTTGATACATATAATATTATAAAAAATCTAGAAAAAATAAATTATCAGGAAGAAAAAATTGTAATAGAAGAATTAAAACAAAAATTAATCTCTGATAGTGCTTCTATAAATACAATTTTGAAAGAATTACAAAAGAAGGCATCGAAAATTACAATGTCCGATTATGCAAAAATTTTTGGAGATGAATCTAAAAAACATAATACAGCCTCATATATTTGGTTAGGTGCAGGTATTGCGTTAGCTGTTTTATTCTTTTGCCTCCTATTATGTACCAATTGGCTTAATAAATTTCCTACCGAAGATGTATCAGCAACAGGTGAATTTATAAAATACAACATCGGTCATTTATTAGTTAGATTATTAATTTATGCTGTACTAATTTTCATGATTAGTTTTGCTTTCCGACAATTTTCAATCGGAAGACATTTGCAAACCGTAAATAAACACCGACAAAATGGCTTAGATTCTTTTAAATTATTCGTCGAAAGTATAAGCAAAGATGACAAGGAAACTCGTAATAATTTAAGGCTCCAACTTGCTAAAGCAATCTATGAGCAAACTTCAACAGGTTATATCAGCGATAAAAACCAAAGTATAAATTCCGGTATCGTCGAAATCACTAAAATGATAGGGGCAAATAAACCTAATTAATATAATAAAAGAATGTCCCAAATAGACTTAAACAAATTCATTTACGCCATTGCTAAAGGGCATACCGAAGAAGATATAAAAAATGCCTATGCAAAATATTTCGACATATCCTACGACACTTCCGACCGCCACGACCTTTATACACCCCGTGTCTTATTTGAATTCAAATTCGATAAAAACTTCGCCAATCTAAAAGCACGTTCCCAAATCATTGCTCAAACACTCTATTATGTCCATCGCCTCAAATTTCATGGATTCATCAACAAACCCATTCCTCCCATACTTTGCATGGCTGATCAAAACGAAGCCATTCTTACAGAAACCTCTCTTTGGAAACAGTTTTATGATGACGTGGATGAAAAATACGATTTAGATTTAGCTCCAAGCATCCCCGACAAACTATTAGTCCAAGATATTTCCGAATCCCAACTTACTCGCGAAATTCATGTTTATAACATTTCCAATAAAACAGAATTTGCTATTTTCGCCGAACAACTCACCAAACATCTAAAAAACCAACTACAACTTGCCTTTGAAGATAAAAAAGTAATAACTGAAGAAAACTTTGAAGAAGTCTTTGATTATTGGAACAAAATTTTTGGCGATGCTGTACGCAACGGATTCAAAACAAGTCGCTATTTTGTTAGCGACATTCAAAAAGGTAACACCACCTTTATCAAAGAACAAAGCAAAGCTTTCTTTCGCATTGGGCAAGCAGGGGAAATTAAAGAAAAAAAGATTTTAGCTCAAGATTACCAACATTTCTGGAGTCTTTTTCATCCGGTAACCAACATTGATATCATCCGTGCAATTCTGGCAAAAATTGATAGGCTAACCGACGAAACCATGCGCCGCTTTCATGGCGAATTTTTCACTCCTGTTCGTTTTGCCAACAAAGCACTCGATTATATCGAAAAAACCATCGGTAAACATTGGTGGCGCTCTGGCGAATATCGCCTCTGGGATATGGCTGCCGGCACTGGCAATCTCGAATACTACCTCCCACAAGAAGCCCTACAATATTGTTATCTTTCCACATTATACAAGGAAGACAAAGACCATCTTGACAAATTGTTTGCCGACGCCACCATCTTCCAATACGACTATTTGAACGATGATATCGAAAATGTTTTTGCGAGCGATAATGAGAAACAATTTGGTTTCCCTTGGAAACTGCCGGAAAAACTTCTTAATGATCTCAGCAACCCTAATATTAAATGGGTTATTCTTATTAATCCTCCGTTTGCTACTGCTCAAAAAGCAGGTACAAGTGGTGGTAGTAAAAAAGATGTTAGTGAAACTCGTATTCGAAAAATAATGCATAGAGAAAATTTAGGAGAAGTATCTCGAGAATTATTTGCACAATTTATTTTTCGTATAAAAAAAGAGTTTAAAAATAAAGAATCACATTTATGTCTTTTTTCTACATTAAAATATGTTAATGCTAATAATGACCAAAAATTAAGAGACAATATTTTTCAATTTACATTTGAGAATGGTTTTGTATTTTCATCTGCAAATTTTGATGGAACAAAGCAAAACAATGCATTTCCTATTGGGTTTTTAGTTTGGAATCTTCATAGAAAAAATAAACTTGAAAATCAAATGATTATTTTGGATGTCTTCAATGAAACCGTTGAGAAAATTGAAACCAAAAGATTTTCAGCAGAGCATAGAGATAAATTTCTTAGTAAATGGATTGACAGACCAACTGCAAATATTAAATTCCCACCTTTAGGATCAGCAATTGAAGTAAAAGATGCAAATTTAGATAAACGCGACAGAATTGCTAATGGCTTTTTAGCTTCATTAATGTGTAAGGGCAATGATTTTCAAAACCAAAACTACACAGCTTTTTTATCAGGACCTTATGTCAGTGCAGGAGCATTATCGGTAACATCATCCAATTTTGATAAAGCAATGATAATTCATGCTGTTCGTCGTATTCCAAAAGCCACTTGGTTAAACGACCGCGACCAGTTTATGACTCCTAAAGCCGAACTTTCTGACGAATTTATTACTGATTGCAGCGTATGGAATTTATTCAGCAATAGCAATGCAACCGCCGCATTAAAAGATGTAATATATGAAAAAGAAACTTATCAAATCCACAACCACTTTTTCCCCTTCCTTATTTCCGAAATAAAACAGTGGAACATTGCCGACAGCGATATTGCCATTTCCCTTGCCAATGCTAAAGATACATTTGTATCTGATTGGCTATCCCATCGCATCATGTCGCTCGAAGCACAAGCAGTTTTCAATCAGGCTAAGCAAATCTATCAATTCTATTTTGCCAACCTAAACCAACTTCGCACCACCAAATTCAAAATCGAAACTTGGGATGCAGGGTGGTGGCAAATCAAACAAGCCCTCCAAAACGTTGACCTCTGCAAACCCGCACTCAAAGAACTTAAAACATTACACGACAGCCTTAAAGAAAAAATACTCCCCAAATTAAAGGAATACCAAATTATTGACTAAAAAATATTCTATGAAAATAAAATCGTACATAATTATGCTGTGTTGTTTAATTATTATTTGTTTTCTTTGCATTTATATTTTCACAATGCCAAGTTTTCTTACTCGGTTTAACCTATCCACAACAGGCAATATAGGTTCAACAATTGGCGGAATTACTGCGCCTATTTTAGGCATTCTTTCTTCGATTTTTTTGTTCATTACTTTAATTAAACAGATTGAATCGGCAGAGAAAACAAGATTAAAAAATGAAAGTGATATTATTTTTCTTTTAATTAATCAATTAAATTCTGAGTACGAAAATTTTTATTTTAAAATAATTAAGGCTAATGGTTCAGAAAAAAAAGAAGTAAGATATTATGGTTTTGAGGCACTTAATGAATTCGCAAGTCATTATCCGACTATCCAAGGTATTGAAAAGATTAAATATTCCTCAACTTTTGGAGCAAAGCAAATTTCAATATTAATTAATTCATTCAGCTTAATCCATAAAAGAATCGATATATCTCAGTTAGACGATACTTTAAAAGAATTATTTCAAGATAAAATTAGGTCAATTTATATTTGCAAAATGCATGATAGTTTTAAGTTCATCCAAGATGCCAATAATAAACTAAATAAAACTGATGAACTTATAAGAGAAATGCAGGAATTTATAAATAAATTTTCTAAGGCATATAATCTTGAATAATTATGCCCCGTTCGGCTTAGGCTATGCCTCAGTCGCCCCTATCCTTTTAGGCTCTGCCTAATTTCCCGTTCCGCCGCTTGTAGGGGCAGCCTGTCCCGTACATGAAATGTCGGGAGTGTCGGGAGGGGTTGGGGTTAAAAAACAATCCAAAAAAAAAGAGCCTGAACACCCGTCCAAGCCCTTCTATAAATCTTAATTCTAAAATCTAATATCTAAAATCAAACTACTCCCCCGGAGGCGGTTCCACCGGATCCACAGGCTTCAAACTAACATTAACCTCCTGATTCTCCTTCTTTATAACCAACAACGGCACCTCTTTCAAATCAAACCCCTCCTTCTCAAACACCAACACCACTTCCCCATCCTGATAAGCTCCCAAAATATAAGCACCTCCCACATCAGTCTTCACACCATGCTTCTCGTCCCCCAAAATATAAACACTGACGCCTTCTTCAAAAGCCGAAGTCGCCAAATTCTTAACCACACCTGCGATATCACAAATCGCTTTCTTATACCGATGTCCCAAATCCACAATAACTCTCGATTTAGTATAAACCGTAACAAACTCATTATTATTTTCCTTAAAATGCTCCATCAACCTATCCATCTTCTTCAAAATCCACATACATTTCGCTATATGCACTTCCAATTCTTCCCGCAATCCTGCTCCTGTATCCGCACTATTCTTCGGTGCAGTCAAAAAATCCCTGTAAGCTTCCACACTGTTTTTCAGGTTAGTCAAATCCAAAGGCAAGATATTATAATCCTCCAAAGACGCAAGTATAGGATGTATCACATTATAAACCATCTCCGCCTTATTTGCCTGTTCCGAATCCACCAAATTCAACAAATCACTCTTCGTAAACTCCATTTTCGTGGCCAACAAAGTATCCTCTGTATCATCAGCAAATGCATATCCCGAACTCGAAACCTTCAAACAATCCCGAACCATCGCCATCCTCAACCGTTCTTTTTCCTTTTTCGGTCCCCGGTCAATCTCCATCAACAAATTCTCCTTGTTATCAATAATAACAATCTCAGCATCCAACTGACCTTTATACACGCCAAACTTCACAAAACCTCCCCAAACACTACTATTTGTTGTCAAAGTCTTCTGTGTCGTCTTTATCATGCGCCACTTATTATTCATTACTACATTCATATCTTTATGTTTTTAAATTATTCGGCAAAAATAAATAATTCTAATAATACTACCAAAATATTTCTGCATTTTTTAATTATTTCTATCTTTTCTTCCTTTGCGTGTTCTCCTGTTTGCGTTCTTTGCAAAAAACCATTAATCTTTCTATTTGGGATTATTTATAAAAATCCTCAACCTTATACCGGCATAAACAAATCCCAAATCTTAAATCATAAATCTCAAATCATAAATTCAAAAATTGCCCTTCCGAACACCAATTTGGTGTTCGGAACTTCGGCTTTGAGGTTTTTAACTCCGACGTCGAAGTTCGGAACAACGACTTTGAAGCCTCAAACCTTGAATTTCTATCTATTTGGCTTGAGCGTGATAGTAGCTTGAGGAGGCAAATAAATGGTGTTTTACTTTATCCAAAAATTGTTATCACGGCTGTGGTCATTCTTGGTTCCGGATTGTCTATTTTTATATTACCTAAATTAGTGCCAATGTTCACTAGTTTACACGTACAGCTTCCTTTGATTACGAGAATGGTGCTAGCTATTTCATTATATATTCAAAAAAA
>CAIOYH010000107.1 GCA_903862465.1 uncultured bacterium
CAAATGAGACCTCCCCAGCCCCCTCCAACCTTCTAACCTTCTCCCTTCCCAACCTTAACACAATAAAACACCCCCAACACCCTCCAAATCTTCTAACCTTCTTCAAATTTTCAACCTTAATACAAATACGCATCCCCACCCTCCCCCAACCTTCTAACCTTCTTCAATTTTTAACCTTAATACAAATACACCTACACTTGCCCCCCCCAACCTTCTAACCTTCTCCCTTCTCAACCTTTATAAAACCGAAACCTTCCAATTATATCCCACCCTGTTATAGTCCCGACTTCAGTCGGGGTTGGGGTTCTTCCTTACCTATTATAGCCCCAACTATTCAATCAGGATTGGTATTATAAAACCTTAGTAGAAAACCCAATCCCCATACACAAACCAACCTTATTACCTTCTTTTAATGGAATTTAATAAGGTCAGAAGGTTAAAACCCCCTATACCCCTCCCTTTCTATTAAGGTTAACAAACTAAAGAAGGTTTTTCTATCATCCCTTTCATTTTGTCATAATAAACTTCCCTGTTTGTAATATTTTATTTTTTGTTTTCAATGAATAAATTTATTGCCTGAACTTAATACAGAATTGTCCATAGTCATCAGATGACTACCTATGTCAATCCATTTCTGAGGGCTGTCAATCCATTTCTGAGGCCCGTCAATCCATTTCTGAGGCCCGTCAATCCATTTCTGAGGCCCGTCAATCCACTTCTGAGGGCTGTCAATCCATTTCTGAGGCCCGTCAATCCACTTCTGAGGGCAGTCAATCCATTTCTGAGGGCTGTCAATCCATTTCTGAGGCCCGTCAATCCATTTCTGTGAACAGTAATTCGTCCTCAGTCAGCAAACATTCACCCTAAATCCTAAAAGTCTAATAGTCTAAACCCTAACAACCTCGTTTCAAGACCAATTTATAGAGCTTATCCCCCCGTCTCACCTCCGATTTCACGAGCATTGAGCACACATCGCCCTTTTCAGCACGCTCCACGCTTGCCAAATCCACGCGAATCTCCGCCACCACATCCTCATAAACGCCTGTAGTATTGCCTAAAATCAAAATCTCGTCGCCCACCTGCACGTCGTTGGTCTCAATCTTGATTTCTGCCACGTTGATGTTCGAATAATAATTGGTGATTTTGCCCACATAGAGCTTCTCCTTAGTGGCAATGGAGCCATACTGCGCATTCCATTCGCCCAAGGTCTGCCCCAAATAGTAGCCATCCCAAAAACCCCGATTGAACACGGTGGCGAGGCGCGCATTCCAGGCGGCAATACGTTCTTGGGAGTAATTTCCGGTGGTAATAGCGTCCACCGCCTCGCGATAGCAAGCCGTGACGGTCTTGACATACTCGGGCGAACGTCCGCGTCCCTCAATCTTCAACACGGTGACGCCTGCCGCCACGATTTTGTCGAGAAAACCGATGGTGCACAGGTCTTTTGGCGACATGATATACTCGTTATCAATCTCCAACTCCAAATCGCTCTCTTTGTCTTTCACCACATAGCCCCTGCGGCACAGTTGGAAGCAGGCGCCGCGGTTGGCAGAATGGTTATGATTGTCTAAACTCAAATAACATTTGCCCGAAACCGCCATGCAGAGCGCCCCATGAGCGAAAATCTCAATGCGCACCGGCTGACCCGAAGGTCCGCAGATGTTTTCGGCGGCAATAGTCTCCACAATGTTCCCCACCTGACTGAGATTTAGCTCGCGAGCCAACACCATCACGTCGGCAAAGCGCGAAAAGAACCTGACGGCACCGATGTTGGATATGTTGCACTGTGTGGAGATATGGAGTTTTAAGCCCGCAGCAACGACTTTCTCGATGATAGAGAAGTCGGAAGCGATGACGGCATCAATTTGGTTGGCACAGGCAGCGGCAATGATGGCATCCACGTCGGCAGCTTCTTCGTCGTAGATAACGGTGTTGAGCGTGAGGTAGGCTTTCACCTTGCTTTGGCGACAACGCTGAGCGATTTCAGCCAAATCCTCTAAAGAGAAGTTGACGGAGGAGCGCGAACGCATGTTTAGTTTGCCCACCCCGAAATAGACAGCATCAGCGCCACCCTGAATGGCAGCAGCCAAGGATTCGAAAGACCCCACGGGCGACAATATTTCAATCATGATAATTATTTTTTTGCAAATTTAGGCATATATGTCGGAACGGGCAAGACTTTTTTTAAAGATCCAAATACCAAGAACCAAATACCAAATACCAAAGGCAGAAAAATAGTTTACAGTAATATTTTCGATTAATGTTCGTGCGTAAATGTTTTTTTTGTAATTTTGAGACCAATTTAAAACTATGAAAACTATACTAAAAGTCGCGTTGTTGTGCCTCTGTTTGATGGCAAGTTCGTGTAAACCGTCGCCACAAAAGGCTGAAAATTATTATGATGAAGTTACAGCGCCGATACAGACCGTGTTGGGAAAGGAAGCTGAGTTGGTACGCATCATCAATGTGGAGATGGGCAAATCGCAGAAGGATGCGCTGTCGAAAACCACAAAAACGGAAACGGAAAGCAAAGAAATTGATTTTGCGTTCACGAATTTGCAGCTTCAAGTGACCGCTTCTCTCAATCAATTGAAGATGATAACGGACTTTGATGGCAAAAGTGTGCTAAAAAACTCGGCTGTGGAATTGCTGAATACGTATAAAGACGTCTGTGGGAATGAGTACGCAAGATTAATCGCCATCGTGAAGATACCATCGGCAAATTATACGAATGAGCATGACAATGAATTTCTGAAATTGACTGAAATCATTGACAATAAACTGCAAGCTAAAGTGACAAACTTCACCAAAGAGGTGAAGATATTTGCAGCGGAGTATAAGTTTGCGTTGGCGAAAGATACAATTAAGTAGCACTATTAAACTAAATTATATACTATGAAGAAATTATTTACTTTCGTGATGTTAGCCACTATGGCAATCACATTTATTTCGTGCAAACCAAGCACGGAGGACGCTATCAAATACAATGATCAGATTATTACGGAACAAGTAAAGATTATTGACAAGATAGACATACTTTATACCGCCATGGAGGATTATACGAATTTGACACAAATGGACGCAAGTTATGCCGATGCGTTGAAACAAGTTGAAATTGGAAGCGAAGCGGTCGGAAAATTGAAAGAATTTGGCGGTAATACCGATTTTAGGGATGAGGCTATCAAGTTGTTTGGAAGTTATAAAGCGCTGCTTCAAAATGAAATCAAGGAAATCCTAAGCCTCAACAAACTTCCCGATGATCAATTTACGCCCGAAATGCGGGAGAAGATGGGTGTGCTGAATGAGGTAGCTATCAAGAAAATGGCATTGGGTTTGGCTGCTTTGCAGGAGAAACAAGGGGTGTTTGCGAAGGAATATAAGTTTGAGGTGAAGAAGAGTAAGTGAGAATATCCAAATACCAAGATCCAAATACCAAATACCAAATTCCAAATACCATGTATTACCCCCTATTTGACTAGACTAATTTTTGTGACACCACTTTAGGTTACTACCCAATAATTCACCATATAAATAATGGCAATGGCGAAGGAGACAAAAGCACCAAGAAATAAGGCTATGATGCGGATGCTTCTGTTGGAGCTTTGGAGATAAAAGAAAGCGCCGATGGCATTGATTAGGGTGGTGAGTAGAAAGATGGGGATGAGCCATAGGTCATTGATTTCATCAAATAAAATCAAAATGAAGGTGGGTAGGAAGCCATAAAACCAAAATAAAATCAGGCTTTTGTCGGCTTTGATGAGCCAAAGTAAGTAGTATAAGGGTTTGAAGCTTTGTTTAACGCTAAATCCGGCAACATAAGCCAAGATGATGGGTAAGAGAATACACAGACTTGAAAGAATGCTGTGGGTTTTACTAAAAGATGCCCATGCTAATAACACAGTGTATAAGAAACTAAAGCCTAAGGCAGGTATAGTCCAACATGGGAAGATTGCCACCCAACTGTAACCGCAGATAAACATCAAACCAAAAATGCCCACCGCTAAGAAAATCCACTGAATGATGGTATTCGTGCCCACCATGGAATCTGATACCAATATCAAAACCTGCAAACCAAACGGAATGAGACCGAAGTAGGAAGTTTTGGATATTGGGTTTTTAGTGGTCATTTATTGGTCATTTATTGTCATTGGTCATTGGGTCATTAGTAGTCATTTATTGTCATTATTAGTCATTGGGGCATTGGGTCATTAATTGTCATTAGTTTTCAATGTCATTTGGCATTTGCTAATAGGCTCCGAATCTTTTGCGGAGGAACCATTCTGTTGCAAGGAGAAGCACAATGAGGATGAATACCCAAAAGAGATTCACAATGTCGCTAAAACTTTTTTTGGAGTAGGAAATGGATTTGACATCGTCGCGGGCTTTTAGCAATGCGGGTAATTGAGAAAGTTGGGTTGGATATAGCATTTTACCGTCGTGTTTGTTGGCAAGGGTGAAGAGCAACTGATGGTCAGCAATGAGATTGATTGATTCGACATTGACGGGGACGACAGTGAATAAACCGGCTTTGGTCAGTGGCTTACCACCTACTTTCACCTGAGCTTCAAACTTGTATTCGTCCACAGGAAAAACTCCTGCACTGATATGATAGGCATGATTGGTACGCGAGAATGTGAAAGGGAATTTTTTGTTAGCCGAATTGGTTATGGTGAGTTGCACTTCAGGATCGTTAATCAATTCAAAGCTTTCGTTATAAACTTCTGCATCGAACTCCACATTTTCATTCTCAAGAAACTTATTCTTCGCATTGATTCTGAATCGTCCTTTGTCCACTTTCACGGATAAATATTGAATGATTTTATTGATGAGTTCGTTGAAAGCATTTTGATTGCCGGTTTGTAGAAAGTTGTTTAATCGCCATTTCCAAATGCCTTCGCCTGCAATAAGTCCAAGCTTGGAATCGGAAGCGGTATTGAACATAATCAAGGGTTTCTGTGTTTGAATGCTTCCAATCTTTTGATAAAAGAGCACATTGAGCGAGTTGCCTGCATTGTAATCGCCGAAAGGCACGGTCAAAGCAGGGAAATTGGCACTCACCTTTTTCAGCTCGTCAGAAATGGTGAACAAGGCAAAGTCGTTGGCAATGGTGGGTGCGCCTTCGTCGAATTTTCCGCCTGCTTGTTTTATCATTAAAGCAGTTTTCAACGTATTCAAAGTAGCGATGTCGGATGATGAGCCTATGATAAACAAGACAGGGATTTTTAGTTTGTTTATATTTTGGATCAAATCGAGTTGATTCTTGGCTTTGAAAGGAATTTGATGCAGGATAATCAAGTTATAATCATCAAGAGGTTTATCAAAATTCTCTGCAATGGCATCGTCCACTTGATAGATTTTATTCATTTCGATGCTTTGTTTCAAAGCGGCAATATCGGGATGGGGTGCTCCGGAGAGTATCAATATCTTTTCGCGCCCATCAAGAACCTCAACGAAAACATCCTGATAGTTGTTGACATAACTGATTTCGTTCTGTAAAGGTGACAGACTGATGTGATAATGTTGCATACCCACTTGCTTAGATTCCAACTGCACTTGTATGGTTTCGATATAGCGAGGGGAGTTAAAATCTATGGTTTTTGTAAAAAGCGTTTCCTTGTCTTTTGTTACGGTTAAGGTGGCTTTTTGTCCAACACATTTATTGGCGGAAACCACTATCTCTAAAGGAAATTGATTGCCCAAATAACTTATTCGATTATAGTTCACGCGTGATACAATGACATCTTTCTGCACATTGGTATCACCGAGGGCAATGGTATAAAAAGGATACTTCATCTGTTCTGCCAAATAGACAGGGCTGCTGCCTTTGTTATACAAACCATCGGAAGCAATAATAACCGCGCCGATGTTGCGATTGGCGAATCGAGCATTGAAATCATCAAAAAACTGAGAGAAGTCGGTTTGTTTATCGTTGAAATCGCCCACGATGTTATCTCGAATTTTATCACCAAAGGAAAAGGTGCGCACTTCATAATCCTTCTCAAGGTCTGCAATGGTTTGCTTTAAATCTGCTGTATATTTATGGCGTATGTCGCTTGAATCTTTGCAAAACATCAAAGACTGCGAATTGTCTTGTGCCACCACAATGATTGGTTTCTCGTTGGTGGTGGTATTCATTCTCACTATGGGCGACAGGAGCAGGAGCGAAATCAGAAAAATACTGATGGTGCGCAATACCGCCAAGATTCGAATAGTTAGAGTACTAAACTCATATCGCTTTTCGCGGAAATATAATACGGCTGCATACCCAACTCCAAGGAGGAGGCAGGGAATTGCAAGCCATAGTGAATATTCTGTACTTATATTAAATGTCAATTTGCTATTTATTTAAAATGTAAACCTCAAAATTATTTTAGTTTCCGCCTGTTCCCACAAAGTAATTTTCTTTGTCATCAAAAAGGACATTGAAGGTGGTCAGGCTACCATAAATGCGGGTGATATACTGCTGCATGTTCACTTTGTCTTCGTCGGTGAGTTTGGAATGACTGTTGATGTTTTGCTCCAAGACTCTCAAGCGGTCGCGCAGCATTACAATTTTGTGGAAGAAAGCTTCCATAGGGATTTCTTTCGGTTTTAAATCTTTATTGCCGGGTTGCATAATGAGAGTTCCACCTGTCCATTTATCGCCCATGGGAATCACCTCCTGGAAGACACCATATTTGTCTAAGAAATGAATCAACACTTGTTCGAACGACTCTAAATCAATGGTAGCAGCAGTGCTTTCGCCACCATTTTCATTAAAATTGAGCACCACATAATCTTTGTTAGATTTGGAGAATTCTATTTTTCCTGCTCGAACGAAAATGATTTCGTAATTCGTGATGTTTACTTTACTCACGACGCCTTCGCCATATTTGTCATGGTCAATGCGTGTACCTACTGTTAGTTCTTTTTCCATATATTAAAAAATTTTGTTTACCGTTCCTGAACCGGATATTTCTTTTTTCACTTCGGGAGTACCCAAATATTCAACATCTCCTGCACCCGTAACGGAAACATCCAATTGGGTTATTACGTTTACTTTTGCTTTGACACTGCCTTTGGTTTTGAGTTTCATATAATCGAAAAGCATATCAAAGTTATAAATCTCAGCACTTCCTGAAGCTGAAATATCAGCAACAGAAGCTGCACCTACAAGTTTCATCGTGGTGTAGCCTTCCATGTCAGCATGAAGTTCGACGCAGTTAACATCTAAGGTTAGGTTGCAAGCTCCCGACAAATCTATCGCCAATTTATCTGCATTAATTTTAGAATCTGATTTGATGATGACGGCGCCTGCGGCATCAATTTCCTCGATTTTTGCTACCGTAAGATAGATATTAATTCCTTTTGAGGCAGAGAGATTTCTTTTGTTTTTTATGGTCAACTTGTTGCTTTTTACTTTTGCAACAATATATTCCTGAAGGTTTTCATCGGTTTCGATGGCGAGCTTCGTTTGTTCGCCTTGCGAGATAAAAACATTGAAAGCGCCTTCGAAACTCACTTTGCTGAAGTCCTTTACTTCTTTATCGGATTTCACAATGGTTCCATTTCCTTTTAAGGGTGCAAAGCCATTGCAAGAAGCAGCCACTAATGCAATAATCGCAATTAGGATAATCTTGTTGAAGTTCGAAATTAGTTTCATAAAAATTTATTTTAAGATAATATCATCAATCACTTGTTGGTCAAATTTGCTGTTGAGTTCTGCCATTATTTTCGATTTCAACATATAGACTTCATTTCTAACGATAGAAGAATCAATTTCGACATACAGCACCTTCTTTTTTATGGAAAGATGCTTGGTGTGCTTGGCTATCATTTTGCCCACAACCAAACTCCAATTATCAATAAGCTTGTATTGATTAAGTTTGGTTTTGAGTCTATAGACTTCAACAAACTGCTGAATCACACTTTTAAGAGGCCGTTCGTCTTGCATCATTTAAAATTCAATTTCTGTTGCGTTGTTGTCTTCAATAATAAACACTTTTCCGGGCGAATTTATTTTCTTCATTGTGTTTACGATGCGGTCTTTTTGGGTATCGGTGATAAAAACTTGACCAAAATTATGGTCTGTTGCCATCTTTATGATATGCTCCACTCGATGGTTGTCGAGTTTGTCAAAGATATCGTCGAACAAAAGTATTGGTTTGAAACCTTTGCTGTTTTTGGTGTATTCAAACTGTGCCAATTTGATGGCAATGGTGAAAGATTTCTGTTGACCTTGGGAACCCAACTTGCGTAAGGGAAACCCATTGATGGCAAAAATTAAATCATCCTTGTGTACTCCCGTTGTGGTATATTGAACTGCTTTATCTTTTTGCAGACTGTATGCCAATAAGTATTCAAAAGAATTATCGTTCAAATGAGAATCGTATGTAATGGACACTTGCTCTTTGTTTCCGCTTATAGACTGATAGAAGCGACTAAAAAAAGGAGTAAAATCTTCAATAAAAGATACTCTCTTTGCATGAATTTTGTTTCCAAGCATAATGAGTTGCGAATCCCAAATCTCCAATGCATCCATATCAAAGGTGCGGTTTTCATAGAATAGTTTCAATAGGCTGTTGCGTTGATGCAGCACTTTGTTATAACTAATGAGATTGTCTAAATAAACGCGGTCGAACTGACTGATAAAAATATCTAGGAACCTTCGACGTTCTTCGCTACCTTCAGTGATAAGTGTAGAGTCTTGTGGCGAAATCATGACCAAAGGAAACAATCCAATATGGTCGGCGAGGCGATCATATTCTTTTTTATTTATCTTGAATACTTTCCTAAAGTTACGCTTCTGTGTGCAAATTAGCGAATCGGGGGACTCGGGATTTTTGACAAAGACGCCTTGAATCACAAAAAAGTCTTCATCGTGGCGTATGTTTTGCGTGTCGATCGAGTTGAAATAGCTTTTGCAAAAAGAAAGATAATGAATGGCATCCAACAAATTCGTTTTTCCCACACCATTATCGCCCACAAAACAGTTAATCTTATCGGATAGATTAAGTTCGATGAGCGGATAATTCTTAAAATTCGTTAGATGTAATTTCTGTAGATACATATCTTAGTTTGAAGAAAAGCTTAAAAGGGAATTTGAACTTGAAGCTTTATACAACAAAGAATGTATAGCTCTGTGAACGTTCAGCAGCTTGCTGCCCCAATGCGTCTCGAACAATTCTTTAGTGGAATGCACGGCATTTTCTTGCGCTGTGAGCGTGTTCTTTTGATATAGGAGTAAGAAATCTTTTAAATCCTGATAGATATCGGCTAAACATTCTGCCATGCTTGCTTCGGCGGCTTCAGCACTTTTCTGAAACGTGGACGCCACTAAATAGAAAGTATCTTTGACTCCAAATTTGTTTTTGGTTTTATTATAAACATCTTCCCATTGTTCTTGGGTGACGAATCGTTCGTTGGATTCGTCATTGATGTTTTCAATATCGGGCATCAAGGCTCCTTTCAGATAAAGCAAAGGCAATACTTTTTGCAAGTATAGCAAGGAAAAAGCGATGTCGTATTTATCAAACTCCTCAAGAAAAATGCACAAGTCATTGGCTATTGTAATGACTTCTATCACGTTTTTTGAGTACACGATATTTTTTGAATCTTCGGGCATAATAGGATTTTAAATTACTTATATTTTCTAATCCAAGAAAGTAATGAGTTATATTAACGCATGCTCTCCATTTTGTTCTTCACGGGCATCGCATACATGGAAATAGCAATCCGAAAAACTTCTTCCTTATGAAATTCAGTAGGCACTTTCTCCAATTTCTCATTCAAATATTTCAGAAACTTCATCTTTTCTTCCGCAGAATAGTTTTCCTCATACATATCTGTTTTGTTGAGTAAATCGTAAGCGATATAATTCGTGCTCCACAATTTATAAATCGAATAGATTTGTCGGTCTATAGTTTCTGCCATATTCTTTAACCATTCGTTCATGGGGCTTGGCGTTTCTTCATGACTTTCGAGGATAACTTCGCCGAAGGCTACATGCACCCTGCCTTTGTATCCTTGAATGCCGCTCAACATGCTCACAAGATCTTTGTCGTGGGTTCTTTGAAAATTCAAATCGTTGGTCACGGCATAGATTTCTACAGCTTTCATCATATCACAAGGGTCGTATTCATAAGAAACAGCTACAGGGGTTACGTTGAGTGTATGAAAGGCATCTTTCCATTTTTTCTCGCCATTCATCACTAACATTTTCAACAAACCATATTGCGTTTTGTCGTCGCCATCTTTGGCTCTCCCTTCGCGTTGGGCAAGCCATACGGAGGAGTTTTGGTTTACAATAACATCTGCAATATATGCGGAAAGCAGTTTGGAATAATCATAAAAAGCACGTGGGGGTATGTTACGTTTCACCGTAAAACTTTTGTTCAATTTCAACAAATGCGTCACCATAGGCGAAACAAAAAGATTGTCGCCAATGGCAGTATGAGAAATCTGCAATCCGTTTTCGAACAACAAATAGTTCATCAAGGAAGAATCCATTACGATGTCGCGGTGGTTAGAAATATAGAGAAAAGCTTTATCCTTATCCAAATGTTCCACACCACTGCAGGTGAGACTGTCAATGGTGCGCTCAATTACCACACCCAAGGATGCGGCGGCAAACTTCGCTTGAAAATCATAAATATTGTCAATACTCTTAAAATCCCTGATAAAATCAGCTCTATTGAAATCAGGATACAAATAGCGTAAAAACGTTATAAAATCTGTGTCGCGAACTAGTTCGCCAATGGCATTGGGTACTTCCGAGTCGTTGTAAGGTCTGATTTCATCAAAATCATGTTGCGTATAATTCATTTCATTAATGGTTGTGTTTGTAATTTAATTTTTCGTATTGTATTATTCTGAGTCGGGGTCGGTAGTTGGGGTTTCTTCTTCATCGTTATCTTTGGAGGCAAATCCACCGAAATAAAGTCCGAAGGTGATTTGGGGCGTATTAAAATCATAGGATTTGAATCTATCGAAACTAATGCCCGAAACATAGCGATAGCCCACGCCCAAATTCACTTTGAGCCAACTAGTGATATTCACTTCCAATTCTACTTGGGGTGTGACAACGAAAACTTTATTATTCGTATAATCTAACAGATAGTTGGCATTGTTCACATAGGCAACATCGGCTTTCTCCAAATGGACACTCCCCCATCCAATACGTGTGCTGATACCCACATGCACCCTTTTCTTTGGGAAGAGAATTCCACCCACCCATATACCTGCATGGCTAAAACTCGTCCGTAGTTTTTTGCCCATAAAAGTGGAATCTAAGGGAGGAGCTTGCGGAATTATCAAATCACTGATGTAATTATTCGATGTTAAGCTTAATCCGTATCCACCGATAAAAAAATAATCGGTAATCGTCAAGGCACCTCCTGCACCCACAGATTCGGATAATCCATGGTCCAAAATGGATGTCTCGCTCAATATCCCTCCAAATCCACTGATGGAAACTTTCGGGTTATTAACAAGATACTTCACCTCGGTGGAATCCTGTGCGCTTAGATTTGACAAGGAAATCAGCAACAATAATAGGGTTAAAATCTTCTTCATAAAAACTTTTGTGCAAAATAATAAAAAACTTTGACATGGTGGTGTAATAAAAGAGATTAATTTTGCATTATTATTAGTAACGCAATTTTTTTGAAATGATTATTATGAAGATGAAATTAATTCGGGCTATGGTTTTTGCCATACTATTATTTGCTATGTCGGCTGCGTTTTCTCAGAGAGCGCATGAAGATGAAGAACCCGTGAAGCAAAACAGGGCATGGAGTTTCGGCATCAACATTGGCGCTGCCTTTGCCAATAAGTATCAGGCGAACTATTATAATGGTGCTGATAGTAATCAAAATCCAATTAGTTTAGTTTTTAATTCCAATTCGTATTATTTAAAAGAAATCCGCCAGATGCTCAACGATACCTTTGCTATCATTGGCATGCCCACTAAGATGCGCTACAATCCCACTGCGGCTATAGGATTCATCCTCAAAAAAAATATTAATAATACTATCGGGGTTTTCATTCAATTTAATTATATGAAGTTCACTGCAGCTGATTTATTCACTCTAAAAATAGGGAATATGCCAGTAGGGTATTCAGACACTATCAACACTTTAGATTGTAAGATATGGGGCAAGGAGCAACGAATCAACATTGATATAGGCGTGAGCGGTCAGATGTATTTTGCACCAAAGATTTATGGCTTTTTGGAAGGCGGTTTTAATTTGAATAATACGCGTGTGATTGAAAATAAAATTGCAATTAAAACCTTAGAATATTCAATAGTCGATATCTATAACGGTCAGCAATATACGCCAGGTCAGCAAATGCAAGAATACAAAGTGCACG
This sequence comes from uncultured bacterium, assembly GCA_903862465.1. Lineage (GTDB taxonomy): Bacteria > Bacteroidota > Bacteroidia > Bacteroidales > CAIWKO01 > CAIWKO01. Next base: position 12,352 of record CAIOYH010000107.1, read on the forward strand.
AAGGCGGTTTGGGCATCGGGGCTTTTCTGACGCCAGGCATCAAGTTTCAATTCAACGACAACGTTGCAGTGGATATTTTAGGCTCTGTGTATTGGGCAAAAATAAATTTGATGCACTACAACACCTTCCGTCCACAATTCAACGTTGGGATTCGCTTTATGTTTTCTACCGAATTTGTGAAAAGCCTGTAGCTCTCCTTGATGGATATCTCGTTTGCCGCGCTGCGGAATTGCACCTTGTGTCCCCGAAATTGCCACTCCAACCGCTTTGTCGGCAAGGGTGCTTATTGCCAAACGGATTATCAATACACCATATCCAATGTGGTGATTCATCGCGGGGAAGAACCTGTCATTAGCGGCGAGAACGGCATCTGCAATGTGTTTTTTGCTCATTGCAATTTGCAGTGTATCTATTGCCAAAATCATCAGATAAGCACCAACAGTATTCATAGCGAAAAACATATTTGGAGTTTTGAGCAGGTGTTGGCTGCCATACAGACGTGTTTGGATGCGGGCTGCCAAGCCATAGGATTTGTGAGTCCCTCGCATCAAATTCCGCAGATGATTTCCGTGATAAAGGCTTTCGAGCATCGCCATCCCAAGCCCATCTTTGTGTATAATTCTAATGGCTACGACAAGGTGGATGTTTTGCGGGAATTGGAAGGATATATTGATGTTTATTTGCCCGATATGAAATATGGGAGCAATGCACTCGCTGCCGCATATTCTCATGCGGAAGATTATGTGCAGGTGAACCAACTTGCCATCAAAGAAATGTTTCGGCAGAAAGGCGCCGCGTTGCATTATGCCGACGCGCATCAAGCGGAAAGGGGCATGGTGGTGCGCCATTTGGTGTTGCCCGGACATGTGGACAACAGTTTGGATGTGCTGCGTTGGATAGCCCGCGAAATCTCGCCCAAGGTGCATGTGTCGCTCATGGCGCAATATTTTCCGACGGCAAAAGCAGCACATCACGCCCCGCTTAACCGAACACTCTCGCAAGAGGAATATGACAGCATAGTAGCCGAAATGGAACAATTGGGCATGGTGAATGGTTGGCTGCAAGAAATGGACAGCCATCAAAGCTATAGACCTGACTTTGAATTGGAGGAGCCTTTTGAGGGCTTGAAGTAGGGAAACATGGAGGAACGGAGAACATGGAGAAACACGGAGAATTCCTCTTTCATCTTATCTTTCAAAGATAAAAAATTTTTCTTTTTGGAAGTTCTGAGCTAGGAATTTCATATTCGGAGCTTCGAAATCATCTTCTAACTTCAAAATTAATAACGGCGAATAATGAACCCATTTCCCCGAATAATGAATTCATTTCGGAGAAGAATGAATCCATTTCGGAGGAAAATGAATTCATTTCGGAGAAGAATGAATCCATTTCGGAGAGGAATGAATTCATTTCGGAGGGAAATGAAATCATTTTGGAGAGGAATGAAATCATTTTGGAGAAGAATGAATCCATTTCGGAGGGAAATGAATCCATTTCGAAGAGGAATGAATTCATTTAGGGGAAGAATGGATTTTGTGAGGTTTTTACACAATTGATATTAAGTGAGTATATTATTAATCAGATAGTTAAATCAATCTTCTATTGCTGAAATTTCTTAGTAAAACTTCGTGCTCTCTGTGTCTCCGTGTTATTTTTACCACAAGGGACACAAGGAAACTACACAAGGAACACAAGCCTTAATAATCAGAAGCTTTAATCCTAATTTCTAAGTAAATCTTTGTGTTCTCTGTGTCTCCCTGTTTACATTACCCTATTTCTGCAAAGAATTAAAAATCTTCATCTCGGCTTCCGATTCTTTAGTCTTGCCCATTTGGTCATACACCACCGACAGATTGTGGTGAGATTGTGCATGATTGGGGTTGATATCTAGATTCTTTTTCAGGAGTTTGTAAGCTTGGTCGGTTTTTTTCTCGTTCAGATAGCAGGTAGCCAAATCGCAGCGCACATTCACGTTTTTGTCGTCCAAGGCTAATGCTTTTTCATAATAGCTAATAGCATTATCGTATTTTTCAGAATCATAATACACATTGCCCAAGGTGATCAGTGCTTCCGTATTTTTAGGATCAATACGTATGGCAATCTCCAAATGACGAATAGCTTGCTCAAACTTTTTGCTAGCATAATAATTGGTCGCTAGAGCAATACGCAGTTCATTATTGAGCGAATCAGACTTGAGCACATTTTCGTAGAAGGGGGTGCTGTCGGTGGGTGCAACAGTCAGATTGGGATTGTTGGCAGACTGTATGGTTACATTGGGCTGCGAATTGCACCCCAAAAAAATCACGCCGATAGCAGCCGCAACCAAAAGAGATAGTTTGCTTGGCATAGTGAAACGGAATTATTTTATAATTTTAGCGTCTTCCATCAGCACTTCATAAAAATAGCCTTGTCCGATATTTTTGTCCACCGAAATCTTACCTTCGAAACAAACCACATCGCCCACTTTCAGGGTTTCGCCTGTGGTGATGGTCAAATCAAATTTTCCGTCTTTATCCGTGCCGTCCTGAATGTGAAGCCAGTTAGTGTTCATAATATCAGCGCTGAATTTGGTCACTTGACCTTTCACTTTCACGGTTTTGCCTGCCATAGCAGCTTTTTTTGCATACAAATCGGCAATCGTTGTGATGCCAGCCGTGGCGGGAATCTTTACCTCGATTTTTTCTATTTTAGGTATGCCACTTGCGCCGCCCATACCTGCAGAGGACATAGGATTGTGTCCGTTGCCTATCAATTTTTCTTTCAAACCGAAGTCAGGTTTACTGCTCAAACTATCTAGAAACAACACAGATTTGAAACTACGGTTCAGTTCCTTGCTTTTGAAGTTTGCCATGGGAAAACCGCCTTTATAATATAAAGTATCGCCTTTTTTCGTTTCCATCATCGTTGCAGCCACCCAAAGTGTGTCGGCAGTTTTAGCAGCAGGATTGCCCACTTCTGTCAATCGCAGATACGTATATTGACTCGTTTGCACTGCTTCTTCCACAACAGCCGTGTGGATGCCTTTTTTTAATAACTGAGCTGCCTTTTCATTTTTGCTATTATTACAAGCTACCAACGCCACAAGGGCAATACTAATGAATTTGATGTAAATTGAATACCTTTTCATGTTTATCTTTTTTTTAGTTTTTGATGATTATATTTTTAAATTTTATTGATTCTAGGCACGAATATTTTCGGCAAAATTACTCATAAAATTTGAAACTCATGAAATCAATAGCAATAGAAATAGAGAATAATTTTCCTAAGCCCTGTTTCACAATAAGATTAATGCCAAAATAGGCACTATCAATCCGCCTACAACAAACCATACACCGCGACGTGTCAAACTGTTTTTGCTTTTCGCGATAACAAATAAGCCACTGATGGCAACGATAGTCATGCCTACGCAGAAAATATCCGAAAACCACATCCACCATTTGCCGGGATTGTAATGCAAGAAATTGACTTCATAGAAAAATGGTCGCTTGGTGATTTTCTCTATATAACCTGTTTTATTCTCCATATTGATGGTGAACGAGCCATCATCAATAAAGATTTTCAGTGTGCGAGCATCCGAAAAATAAAACTTCTTATAATGGTCTTCTTCGTGATATTTTTTGAGCAATGCCATAACCCAATCGGTGGTAACCGCAGTCATATCCACATTATCTGCAATCGTAATATCTTTATAAATGATGTCGTAATTTGGATTCCAATCTTTTTTATGATTCAGCGCGATGCCCGAAATACAATAAATGATGGTCAAACCAAAAAAGAAATATCCGATATCCCGATGCAGGATTCTATTCCATTTCCTGAAAATACGCAGACTATTTGAAGCCATAAAACGCGATATAGGGTTTTGCCCGAAAAATTATTTCTTAATCTCCTTCATCGTTTTGCAATTGATGGCATAGATGGAGATATAGGTTTTTCCACTAGCTGCCAATTTTTTGCGAAACTCTTTCACGTCAGCATAAGGATCAACAACCGTATCTGCCACTTTTGCCTTATCGTTCTTTTGCCCTGTGATAGCTTGACTTTCAGCAGTGCAAACTTTGATATCTTTGTCTTCAACGTTTTTCTTAATATCCGCTTCCCATTCATTCAAATAGTTGGCATCAATCTTTTCGTCTTCAATCACCGTACCTGTAATTTCCACATCGGTGCCTTCATATTTAATATCAAAAGAAGAAAAATCCCCGCCTGTGTTCACTTTTACGGTTTTTTCAGGATTGGCACCAAACAAGAAGAGTTTTTTGCCACTATGCCTGCACACATGCGACACCGTACCTTTAATAAGAACATCTTTGTTTGCCCATACTTCGGGCGTCATTAGGAAACTATCCACCGTGATGGCTACTTTTGTAGCATCATCAGCATTTTTTCCAAGATTGCCGCATCCTGTGTTCGCAAAAATCATAGCACCGAGGGCTAAGCATAAGAATAATTTTTTCATAGTAATTGAGATTTTTTTTAAATTTATTTCGGATGCAAAAGTACAAAAAATATTTGAATCAGATCAGTCATGATATATATCGGCAAACGCAGTGATTTTAATCAAAATAATCATATCCTTTGGCTAGCTATTTTAAAAATATTTAAAGTTATAAGTATTGAATAATAATTATTTATACAATGTTCTTTGCAATAAAGAATTTTAAAGATAAAGAACTCAATGGTGTTAAACCAAAAGTGAAAATATTTTTTTGCTGTCTATTTCTGAGATTTTTTGTAATATTGCACAGAATTTCAAACAAGCTCAATTTTATTGAATAAATATATTTCATGAAACGATTTTTAAATTTCTTTTTATCTTCAAAAGCCACACTTATTCTACTTATTATTATTGGTGTTGCTATGGCTGCTGCCACCTTTATTGAAGATAAATACGATACAGTCACCGCCCGAATGATAATTTACAACACAAAGTGGTTTGAGTTATTATTTTTGCTTCTCATTATAAATTTAATTGGTCATATAAAAGCTTACAAGCTTTTATCACGTAAAAAACTAGGTGGTCTAATATTCCATTTAGCTTTTGTGGTAATGATTCTAGGAGCAGCAATAACGCGATATTTTGGATTCGAAGGCAGCATGCATATCCGTAAAGGAGAAACATCCAATATAGTTTATAGTGATGATACTTACTTAATGATGTCCTACTCCGACAAAACCAAAACCCTCACAGCTGAACAACCTATCAGTGTTGGTAAAGTAACGAACAATGCATTTAAGGTAAGCCTTCCTACCGAAGACAAAGGAAACATTGATGTTGAATATCGTGGCATTATGACGAATGCAATTCAGAAACTTGAGGAGAATGTTCCTGGAGGAAAAAACATGATTCAACTAGCTTTCATGACAGCCAATGGATTGCAAAACGTTGAAATCAATGATGGCGAAAGAAAAAACTTTGGCAAAATAGACATTGGCTTTAATAACGCTACCAACAAAGGTGATGTCAAAATTACAGAGAAGAATGGGGAAGTAAAAATCGTTGCGCCTTTCGATATTATTCAATCAACTATGACCGAAACAGAGGTTGATACTATAAAGAAAGATACTTTGGCATCGTTTAAAGAAAATCATGTTTACAACATTAATGATGTGATTTTCCTGTATTCTAAGTTCTATAAAAGTGCGCAGAAGAAACTCGTAAGCGGAACCATAGAAGAAAAAGGTGGCGATGCCATCATTCTCGATGTTACCATAAAAGGAAAGAAATATGAAGCTGACGTATTCAACAATTCATCTTACGGACTAGAATACGAAACTTTTAATTTTGATGGTACAGACATCAGGTTTGGTTTTGGAAACAAAGCTATTCAAATGCCTTTTTCTTTATATTTGAAAGATTTTATTTTTGAAAAATATCCGGGCTCTGACAGTCCTTCTTCGTATAAAAGCGACGTGGTTTTGATTGACAACAGATATAATCTTAAAGAAGATCACAGCATCTATATGAATCATGTGTTGGATTACAACAAATACCGCTTTTTCCAATCTTCATTTGATACAGATGAACAAGGCACTGTATTCTCTGTTAACCATGACTTTTGGGGAACCATTATCTCTTATATAGGTTATACACTTTTGACACTTGGCTTCTTGATTACTTTATTTAATAAAAACTCTCGTTTTCTTTCGTTGAGAAGATTTATTGCTGATATTAGAATTAAAAGAAAATCAACTTTGCTTACCATACTATTAATTATAGGTATGAGCAGTGTTTCATTTTCACAAAATCTGAATAACAAAATTGTTGATGCAAAACATGCTGAGAAATTTGGGCGATTACTATCCCAAACCTACGATGGACGTTTTGCGCCTGTAAATACTTTGGCTTTGGATGTAATGCATAAAGTCTCGAAGCAAGAAAGTTTTACAATTGTCGGCAAAGGCAAGTTAGATGCACTTCAGGCATTGCTTGATATGATTGTAGAACCTGATTTTTGGCAAAAACAAGCCATTATCAATGTTTCACTAAAAGAGATACGAGACCTGATCGGAATAAGTACAGAAAATGCTTCATTCACTGATTTCTTTGACAACGGAGGTCGTTATAAGCTTGAAAAAAACATTAACGAATCTTTCCGCAAAAAACAATCCGAAAAGAACAAATTCGACAGAGAAATTCTTAAAGTGGATGAGCGCTTGAACATCTTTTATATGATAATCAATGGAAGTATTCTAAAGATATTCCCCGAGCAAAACTCTAAAAACCACAAATGGATAGGTTGGGACGATAAATCAGCGAAGATTCCTTTGACAGGTGCTGTAAGCGTTATCAATGATGATTTGCAATTGCAAGAATTTTCGTATGCCAATATTATGGAAGCCTATATCATGTCGTTACAAAACGCAATGGAAACAGGTGACTATACAAAGGCAGACAAAATGCTTGGTTATATCTCAAACATTCAAAAACAAAACTCGGACACATCTTTATTGCCATCTGAAACAAAAATAAAAGCAGAGATTTTTTATAACAAAGCAGACATCTTCACCTTACTTAAACATGTATATTCAGCTTTGAGCGTATTGCTTTTGGTATTTGCTTTTATTGAAAATATAAGAACCAAGAAGAGCAAATTTATTCTTTACACATTAAATATATTAACGGTCTTATTAGCTTTTGCATTCCTATACCATACTTTAGGCATGGGACTACGTTGGTATATAACCGACCATGCTCCATGGAGCAATGGCTATGAAGCATTAATTCTTGTAGCATGGGGAGCATTACTTGCAGGCTTCAGTTTTGCGAAATATTCTAAAATTACGCTTGCGGCAACGACCTTACTTGCATTTTTTGTATTAATGACGGCAGGGCATAGCAGCTATGATCCACAATTAACGAATCTACAACCAGTATTAAAATCGTTTTGGCTTATTATACATGTTGCAACACTGACTATAAGTTACGGATTTTTAGGATTAGGTTTTATTTTAGCCTTAATGAATATGTTTATTTATCTTTTCAAAACAGCAAAAAATAATATCAATCTCGACTTGCTTATTGCAGAAAACACCTATATCATTGAAATGAACCTAATCATTGGACTCGTGTTAGCAACAATTGGAACGTTTCTAGGTGCAGTTTGGGCTAACGAATCATGGGGAACTTATTGGGGATGGGATGCAAAAGAAACATGGGCACTCATTATTGTGGTCACCTATTCACTGATACTTCACATGAGATTTATACCAAAATTTAATAATAAATTGGCAATGAATATTGCATCAATTTTAGCGTTTGCAAGTGTCCTAATGACCTTTATTGGAGTGAATTATTATCTATCGAAAGGTATGCATAGTTATGGTGCAGGTGATACCCCAATTTTTCCATTATGGGCTTGGGGCACGATATTTGCTATATTCGCATTAATCTTTTCTGTGGCAATTAAAGAGAAAAATAAATAAACAAACAAACAAAAATAAATTTAATTATTAACCAAAAAAAACAAAAACTATGATGAAAAAAATGTCATTGATAGCAGTATGTATGCTGTTATTAGTAAGCAATGTTTTGTTAGCACAAAACAAGTATGTAGGAGCAAGCGCATGTAAAATGTGCCACATGACTAAAGGAAAAGCATATCCTGTGTGGAGCACATCAAAACACGCAAAAGCTTTTGAAGTACTAAAAGGAGAAGCTGCAATTAAAGTTGGAAAAGACAACGGTGTAACTACACCTTCAACTGATGCAAAATGTTTAAAATGTCATACTACTGCGTCATCAGCTGGAGCGGCAAATGGTGGTATTACAAATGCTGATGGAGTTTCATGTGAATCATGTCACGGACCTGGTAGCGTTTACAAAACAAAAATGACTAACTTAGTAGAAGCTAAAAAAGCAGGATTAATTATTCCTACTAATGCAGTTTGTATTAAATGTCATAATACTGAAATACACAAATCGCTTACCTTCGATTTTGCAACTAAAATGAAAATTATCAGTCACAAGAATCCTTAATATTTAACAGAATAACATAATTTAATCTGCACTCTACCACATGGAAGAGTGCAGATTTATTTTAACTTAATTACAAATTTTAAATTATTTTTCTCATGAAATTGCCACGTTCCTTTTATAATTACATTTCCTACCTAGGCACTATAATTGCCTTTATTGCATGGATAACATTAATATTCTTTATTGCTCAAATATATGTGTTCAGAATAGAAAATGTTTATTTTGATTTATACACATTTATAGTTACTCCTGCTTTCTTAGTTTTGGGACATGTTCTAATTCCACTTGGGATGTATCTTAAAAGAAAAAAACTTAAAAAAGGCATTCAAGTTTCAGATGAAAAATTATTTGTGTTGAATCTTCGCGATTCAAGAACACGAAATGCAATCATGATTTTTTCAGTAGTTACGGTTTTCTTCGTTATTTCCACAGTCGTTGGAAGCTACAAAGCCTTTCACTACACTGAATCTATTGAGTTTTGTGGAAAACTATGTCATAAAGTTATGATGCCTGAATATATTGCTTATCAAAATTCACCTCACGCAAGAGTTACATGTGCTGAATGTCATGTTGGCGAAGGTGCTGACTTTTATGTAAAATCAAAAATGTCAGGTATGCGTCAAGTATGGAAATACAATCTAGGAACTTATCCAAGACCAATTCCAACCCCTATCGAAAATCTGCGTCCTGCAAGAGAAACGTGTGAAAAGTGCCATTGGCCCCAAAAGTTCTACACCAACGCTTTACGCAAAGAAAAATATTTTTTAGCTGATTCAGCTAACACCGAATGGAACATATTATTAAATATGAAAATCGGTTCAAGTCATCAATCCTTGGGATTATCAGGGGGTATTCACTGGCATATCAATCCAGATGTACAAATTGATTACAAAGCAAATAACAAAAGAGACACTATCTATTGGGTAAGAATAAAAGATAAAAAAACCGGCACTGAAACCATCTACAAAGATGATGAACTAGTGGCAAAGCCAGAGTTAGCAGCTAAAATGGAAGAACGCGGCATGGACTGCATGGATTGTCATAACCGTCCTTCACATGAATTTAGATCTCCATCAAAATATGTAAATGAATTGATGGCAGGTCAAAACAAAATTGCTGCTATTCCTTGGTTCAAAAGTGCAGCCATGGAAGCTCTCAAACTTCCTTATAACACAACAGATTCTGCTAAAACAGAAATTAAAAACAAAATTGTTGCTTTTTATCAGGAAAAATATCCTGACCTTTATAAAAAATCTAACAAGGAAATATTGTTAGCTATAAATGATGTGGAAGATGAATACTTCAAGAATGCTTTCCCTGAAATGAAAGTTAACTATAGTGCCTATCCACGCCATATTGGTCACCTTGAAACAAACGGATGTTTCAGATGTCATAATAACAAGTTCAAATCACCCTCGGGAAAAGTAATTTCAAAAGATTGTAATCTGTGTCATACCATCGTTGCGCAAGGAAAATCTGATAGTATAAAGTATGTTGGAATAAACGGCACCATGACTTTTGTACATCCTATTGATATTGGTGATGCTTGGAAAGAAACAAATTGCATGGAATGTCATAATAAATTGTATCAATAATTTTTTGCATGGGTTGACAAAATGAGAAAATCTTCTCATTTTGTCAATTCGGCAATTCGGCAATTCAGCACCTTAATATCTGAATTTGAGTTAATAACCAATAGCATCTTAATGCTATTGAAAATCAGATTGATTAATATCAACGTAAAAAACGCTTAACATTCTTGACTTTTTTTTTTTTAGTATTATCTTTGCAAATTCTTACGCATAAAAAAATTGGAAAAGAATACTTGTTCACTTTTTGTTTAACACTTAAATAATAAATATAAATTATGCCTAAACAACTTACAAGACTTATTATTGTTTTTTTGATTTTCATCTCACTATTCTTAGTAGTCCGTCATTTTTTAGTTCCTGAATCCTTTTATAAATTTGGGCATTATAGAGCAGATGCATTAAAAGATAATGAAGACCATCAAGTAAAATACATTGATGCCGCAATGTGCTCTGCCTGTCATACAGATATAGATTCCTTGAAGGTTTCTGGGCCACATAAAAATATTAATTGCCAAACATGTCATGGACCGGGTTATCTTCATGTTGAAGACCCATCTAAAAACGTATTAATAAAGCCTACAGAACGAGCTTTCTGTGGAAAATGTCATTCGCTGAATGCAGCAAGAGCATGTAATATTATTAAACAACAAGACATTGCGCAGCATAATATCGATAATAAGTGCGTAGAATGTCATAATCCACACCAACCACAGCCATGAAAACAGAAAAAGACAAGAACAACTCTAGAAGGGAGTTTTTGATAGCTTCTACAGCTATTACAGGGGGTATTGTTTTATCTACCTTTTTAAATCCGTTTAAATCCATTGCTGAAGCAAAATCAGCAGATTCAACGAAGGACACTATCAAACTTAATGATAAGAATGTTTCTTTAGCAAAAGATGCTGAAAAATGGTGGGGGTTTGGATTTGATATTGAAAAATGTATAGGTTGTGGAACTTGTGCAAAAGCCTGTAAAGAGGAAAATAATGTTCCGAAGGAACCTTTTTTCTTTAGAACTTGGATTGAACAATACACAGAAAAAAATGATGGAACGCTAAAGGTTCAATCGCCTAATGGTGGTATTGATGGACAAACACAAGCTGTTCCGAGTGAAGATATTTTTAAATCCTATTTTGTTCCAAAGACTTGTAACCATTGTTCAAAATCACCTTGTGTGCAAGTATGTCCGGTTGGTGCCACATTCGTGAGCCCTGATGGCGTTGTTTTGGTGGATGAGAAATATTGTATCGGTTGTGGATATTGTGTTCAGGCATGTCCCTATGGTTGTCGGTATATTCATCCCGAAAAAGAAATCGCTGATAAATGCACGCTTTGCTATCATCGTATTAATAAAGGTTTGCAACCAACTTGCGTTGAAGTATGTCCTACAGGAGCAAGAACTCATGGAAACTTACGTGATAAAAAAAGTGATTTGGTTAAATTTTTAAAAGAACATAATTGCCATGTATTGAAGCCACATCTAAATACTGGATCAAAACTATTCTATAACGGATTAAGCGAGGAGGTTAGATAATATGGGAAATTTCGATCAATTATATCAAGCATTAACCAAGGTTGATGGTTTTATTTATCCGAACGAACTAGAACTTCGTTGGTCTGTATTAATAACACTTTATCCTTATATTACAGGATTAGTTGCAGGGGCATTTATCCTTGCATCATTAAATCGTGTTTTTAATGTCAAAGCTTTAAAGCCTACGTATGAAATATCGTTGTTGGCAGCTTTTGCATTTCTTTGTGTTGCCACAATGCCGCTAATTAGCCATTTGGGACAACCTCAAAGGTTTTATGAAATCATGATGACTCCACATCTAACGTCTGCCATGGCTATCTTTGGATTCGTTTACTTGTGGTATCTTATGGCTGTTCTTTTATTAGAGATTTGGTTTGACTATCGAGTTGATTTTGTTATATGGTCACGAGAAAAGAAAGGGCTTCTAAAATTAGTTTATAAAATACTAACCTTGGGTGTTATGGACACATCGCCTAAATCCGTTAGAACTGATAACAAATTGGGCTATATCATCACTGTTATCGGTATCCCCTCCGCGTTTCTTTTGCATGGTTATGTGGGATTCATTTTCGGATCGGTTAAAGCTAACCCATGGTGGTCATCCGTTTTAATGCCAATTATTTTCTTGTTTTCTGCAATGGTCTCAGGTATTGCATTAGTATTATTTCTCTATATGATTATTACTTATATAAGAAAACAAAAACTCGACATGCTGTGTTTGGATACTATTGGCAAACTTCTATTTTATATTTTAATTCTAGATTTTACTTTAGAATCTTTAGATCAGATTCATAGAATTTATGAAGCAGGTGAATCCTTTGATATCATTTCGCTTTTGATGAGCAAGCTATTCTTCTCATTAACAATTATGCAGGTTCTTATGGGTACATTTATTCCTTTAGCTATATTAGGTTTCTTCCAATTTCATAAACCAAAAGAAAAGATTCGTAAGGCAGCTTACTTTATTATAAGTATCTTAGTTCTTGTAGGAATTTTCTTTATGAGATGGAATGTTGTTATTGGTGGACAACTTTTTTCAAAAAGCTTTCTTGGATTTACGACCTATAAAATAGGGTTAATCGGGAGAGAAGGTTTGATTATGTCAATTGTATGGATCATCGTTCCATTTATTATACTTACTTTTCTATTGTGGTTTTTACCACCCTGGAAGAAAGCGCATATAGAGGACAAATAAAAGTTCTTTAAAAGATAATGTTTATATAAAAAAAGGTACAGTTTTCTGAACCTTTTTTTTTATTCTGAAATACGTCTAATTTAAATTTACATTATGTCAAACGTGCCTGAGCAAAACAAAAATAAGGATACTATCCTTGAACAGATAGATTATCTTGAAAGAAGAGTTGAGCAATTAGAGTCCTTGTTGGGAGTCAGAAAAGTATCACTCGAAGAATTTAAACAATTTGACAAGGAAGATGTGCCGAACATCATGTCCAAATCCAAGGCAAACGCAGATGATGAAACTGCTATGGAATCACGCATTGGAGAATCTGGCTTGGGATGGTTGGGCAGCATCGTCTTGCTGTTTGGTATCGCGTTTATCACGCAGTATTTGCAGAGCATCGGACAACCACTGACGGCATCTTTGTTCGGTTATTTTGCGGTTGGAATCGTATTTTTCGTGGCTTATTACATCCGCAAGACCATCGTTGGTTTATCATCAAAGTTAAATACGCTCAACTATATCTTGCTCTTCTATGTCACCCTGCGACTGCATTTCTTTACCGATGTCCCGTTGATTGCGTCACCATTAATTCCTTTAATCTTATTGGTGATTATCAGTTTGATTCAATTTTATTTCGCCAACAAAAAAGGTTCCGAGTTTTTGGCAATCGTTGGTTTCATCCTTTTACTGACAACGGCTAACATCAGCGGAACAACACATTTAATGCTCACCTTGGTTACTTTAGGTGCTATTTTCTCTATTTATTTATTGTATAAAAACTCTTGGTGGAAGCTCGTTTTGATAGTGCAATTCCTCACCTACGTTTCCTTTGTGATATGGTATTTGATAAACAACTACACCAACACTGCCTTTCCCAAAGAACTCAACGACCATTATAGCATTGCTTATCTATTTATTTGCGTGTCGGCTTTCTCCCTGATTACTTTGATTAAACAGCGGGAAACTATTTCAGAAGCTTTTGTATTTGTCTCGATAATGCTCAATGGTTTGTTCTTTACTCTCATTCTCACGCTCTATGTTATGACGTTTTATCTTTCGAATTATATCGGCATTTTTATTTCCATATCCATTATCTGCATCCTTTTTTCAGTCTTCCTCAACCGATATTCCGAATGGAAATACACAGCTGCCCTATATGCACTCTACGGCTTTATTGCAATGAGCACCGCCATCTACGGTATGGTTGGCTTACCCCTATCCTTCTTATTGTTGACCATCCAAAGTTTGTTGGTAGTTTCTTTAGCAATATGGTTCCGCTCGAAACTTATTGTTGTCATGAATTTCGGACTCTTTGTATTCCTAATGCTCGCTTATCATCTGTCATCCGATTCCGTTGATTCCATCAACTTTGCATTTGTATTTATTGCTATCATTTCCGCACGTGTTCTACATTTACAGACCAAACGCTTGGATATCAAAACGGATATGATGCGTAATGTTTATTTGATTTTTGCATTTTTCTCTATGTTGTATGCGTTATATATGGCTGTTCCAAAGCAATATGTCACCTTGTCGTGGTCTATTGCTGCCGTTGCCTACTTCCTCTTTAGCATATTGATACGTAATATCAAATATCGTTGGATGGCAATTGCCACTATGATATCCACTGCACTATATCTGTTCTTGGTTGACTTGGCTAGCGTGGGCATCATTTATAGAATCGTTGCCTTTATGGTTTTGGCAATCATCTCTATCACCATTTCTATTTATTATACAAAAAGGAAAAAGAAACATCATAGTGAAGAGGCAGAGGAAAAAGAGTAAATCTGCCTACCTATTAGCGAAATCTGCTAGATTTTATTATCTTGTCCCCATTTTAGTCTTTCTGCAATACAATAATCCCAAATATATAAATTTATAAATACATCAAATTCAAACTGATACATCATAAGAAATCAATGATTGCCTCTGGATAGCTAGTCGCGCACTCTGGATAGCTAGTCGCAGACTCTGGATAGCTAGTCGCAGACTCTGGATTGAAAGTGACGGACTCTGGATTGAAAGTGACAGACTCTGGATTGAAAGTGACGGACTCTGGATTGAAAGTGGAGAGTGTAAAGAAGATTGTGTAAACAGGATTTTTAGAGTCTACATCTGTCTGCAAAGATAATTAAAAATTGATGAAGAATAATAGGCCAATGTTTAATTGGTCTTGTCCAAGCCATTTCTATATTTTTAATTGCTAAGTA
>CAIOYH010000108.1 GCA_903862465.1 uncultured bacterium
ATAATATTATACTCGAGGCATATTTTAGAAGCACAAACACATATTATTTTAATTCTCTTTTTTTCAATTTTGAAATAGGCTAAATCACAATCATAACAATTGCCTTCGAACTCCAATCCGTATTTTTGAAAAACATCTTTACTACCCTTATTTAATATTTCTATAGGTACTAAAGTGTCTGGTAAAATTGTATCTTTGAATAAATCTTCAGCATTCTTTTCTTTGTTACTAGGGAGATTGAGACTACTTGAATCTTTATGATTTTTAACATTTACCTGCAAATTAGAATTTTTATTTCCCTCGTGCTGATTGCAACTTGAAATAATAAAAATGATTAGTAAAAACCATAAAAAATTCTTCATAGTAGATTGTTTCTTTTTTAAGATAGTGGTGCATAACGTTTCGGCTATTGCTTTCGGTGGCATATCACAAAGTTATCAAATTTGCAGTATCTATCTGCCACTGAAAGCAAGCGCGAGTTAGTAGGAGGCATTTTATTTTATTTTTTTAATAGTACCATTATCTAACACTTTGTAATGTTCATTCTTTATTGTAGTCTTTTTAGAACTTTCAATTGATCGGTAATCTTTATCAACATCCCATGTGTCAGTAGTGTCAATTATTTGAATCGTCAGATCGCTGTTAATTATAGCATATTCTACAATCCCATAACTTGGATCATTTCCACCCCATTTCCCAAGTAAAAATAATGAGTCAATGATTTTTCCATTTTTATTAATTGTAACTAAAAATGGTGATTGACATTCATTAGGGACCGTGCATATTATTGCATCATATGCTTCGTTGTCCACAAGTTTTGCAAACGGATGTTTTAAAAGTTTAATTTCTTCATTGTTGCCGAGTTTGCCATATTTTCTAAACATTTCATCCCAATTTCTATAACTTATTATTAGCGGCAATTTTAATTTAACAATTGAATCACCAAGGGTTGAATGATAAGTTTGGTTCTCTATAATTTTACTATCGTGAATAGTTGCTTTATTATTCTGTGTGCAATTGACAAAGAAGGAAAAAAAAGCTAATCCCAAAAATATTTTTTCTTTCATACGATATTTTCTTGCTTGCTACTAACGTTTATGTTCCATCATTGGTGCAATATCTACTATATCTATTACGGCAAGCCATCCAATTGGCATACTTTGACCAACTTTTTTCATCTTCATGGCTAATATTATTTTTTTACAAAGATACAAAAGATTTCTTTTATGATGACATTTTTCAAAAAAAGATTACAAATCATCAAATGGCGATTTTCTTTTCCTTTATTCCTAAAAAATACGTATTCACAAATATCTATAATACAAGCTAATAAAAAACGACTTGAGATAATTAACATTTTACATAGCCATCTTTTGTATTTGTGGAAGCAACAACTCAATTTGTGGAAGCAACAACTCAATTTGTGGAACCAACAACTCAATTTGTGGAACCAACAACACAATTTGTGGAAGCAACCATACTATGGATGGAAGCAACAACTCAATTTGTGAAAGCAACCATACTATGGATGGAAGCAACAACTCAATGTGTGGAAGCATCAACTCAATTTGTGGAAGCATCAACTCAATTTGTGGAAGCAACAACTCAATTTGTGGAAGCAACCATACAATTTACGGAACCAACAACACAGTTTGTGGAACCAACAACACAGTTTGTGGAACCAACCTAATAAAAGTTGTGCTTACAACTACTATTTGCAATTAAAAAAAATATATATGCTTGAAATACATTTACATAAAAAACGATAGCAAATGATTATAGTTTTATTTTATATAAAATAAAAATCTACAGCATAACTAAGCAACGTACCAATCATGTTCTATTAATGAAAAAATAGTGATTCAAAGAAACACTCTTTCTTTTGTAAGAACCGGACGTCTTTAAAAACTACACAGTGCATCTTCAGTTAAATCAGAAATTAAATAATTCTTCATTTCTATCCGTTTAGCCAATAGCTATTCATCGCAACAACAATATAACAATTCAACCATTCTACTTAATCAACAATTCAACAATTAATTTCAATGCCCTAAAATGACTATCAATGACAACTAATGACCACTAAATGACAACAAAATGCCCCTCTATTCCAACCATTTCTTAATTCTCCCCGTTCTTCAGTAGTCTCTCTGCCTCATTTGATAATATCAAAAAAGGCTGTCCGCTTTACTAAGATTTTCCCTGCTGCTCTTCATAAACAAAAGGCTTGCCCCACATCAAGGCAGACCTTTCGCTTTTTTTATATTTCATGAATAACGCTATTACATTATTTATTTCTATCTTTGTAAAAAAAAATAAGAATCGAACCCTTATGCTTATCTGTACAGCTAACGCGAATATTTGGAATTCTAATTAGCTTAACTTTGCAGCAAAATCAACTTAAATGCAAGAAATTAAATTACAAAACTTATGATGACTAGAATAATTACAAATTTTGTTTTCATTTTCTTTTTGTGCTTACAAAGCGCAAACACACAAGCACAATGTTGCCATTACCGATTGTTGATGCACGACAGCTATGGCGACGGTTGGAACGGTGCAACGCTTCAGGTGTTCATCAACAACAATTTGGAGGGAACCTATAGCGCAAGCAACTTCAGTAGCATGGCTTCCATAAGCTTATGCAGCGGCGATAGTTTGAATTTAGTTTATACTGCCGGTATCTATGAAAGCGAGAATTCTTATGAATTACAGGATTCGTCGTGGAATATGGTTTTTCAGGATGGTCCCACGCCCACTACAGGTACAGTATTCTCTGCCATAGGAGATTGTAACACTCCCCAGCTGCCCGGCAGTAATCCGTGCACAGCCATTCCAATTGATACAGGTCAATGTATATTTACTAATAACACGGGCTTTCCCGGCTCTGGTTTGATTCCCAATTGTGCCAACTATCAGGGGGGTGATGTTTGGTTTAGCATGCAGGTGCCGCCTTCCGGTGCCCTAAAGTTTGAAACGGACAGTGGAAACATACACGATACAGGATTAGCTGTTTGGACAGACAGCACCTGCACTAATCTGCATCTTCTGGGTTGTGATGATGATGGGGGCAACGGAAATTATTCTTTCCTGGTGCTGTATGACCTCACACCGGGGGAAACTATTTACATACAAGTTTTTGGCTATGGAGGCGCAAGCGGAAGCTTTCAGATTTGTGTAAAAGATATCGGAAAAGTAACACTTGACAGTTCGGAATTGCCTATTGTGATGATAAATACCCTAGGGCAAACCATTTTAGATGGTACAAAAATAAACTGCCTGATGGATATTAAATACAATGGTCCGGGAAACATCACTCATGTGTCTGACATTGCTAATATTTACAGCGGGCATATTGGCATCGAAATCCGGGGCGCTTCCTCTTCCGCTTATCCGCAAAAACCGTTTAATGTTGAGACCAGGGATGCGTCGGGCAATAATAACAATGTTTCGATTCTTGGTATGCCTGCTGAAAATGATTGGGTTTTGATTTCTAATTATAATGACCGTACGCTCGTCAAGAACCTGTTGGCTTATAAACTATTTAGGGAAATGGGTAATTACAGCACGCGGGCACAACTGTGTGAGGTACTTATTGACAGTTCTTACGAGGGTATTTATGTGATAGGAGAAAAAATTAAACGGGATAACAACAGAGTGAATATTTCAAACTTAAACATAGGTGATACGCTTGGGAATCAGTTAACGGGAGGCTATATCCTTCAGCAAAACTATTGGAATGCGAACAACAGTTTTCAATCGAATTATTCACCCATTGATCATCCCGGCTTTGATGTTCACTTTCTCTATGAATATCCCGATGAGCTTGCCATTCAACCTGCTCAGAAGAAATACATTGCTTCCTATGTGGACAGCTTGGAGACGGCACTTTACAGTACAAATTTTGCGAACCCGGTCACAGGATACCGAAAATATATGGACGTAAAATCCTTTATTGATTATTTTCTTGTCAATGAGGTGTCAAGAAATGCAGATGGATTTAAAAAGAGTGTTTTTTTTAATAAAAATAAAAACTCACATGGTGGTAAACTAAAAGCAGGACCGGTATGGGATTTTGACTGGGCATGGAAAAGTTTGGCGGGGGTTTGTTCCATCTATGAAGGTTATACAGGTGCCGGATGGGCCCATCTCAACAATGACTGCCCTACCGATAATTATTCGACAGGTTGGTATGTTCGTTTGTTGCAGGACAGTACATTTAGTGACGAACTCCGCTGTACATACGAAGATTATAGACAAAACATTTTGAATACTGCAAACATTTTCGCTTACATTGACAGCATGGAAATCGTTGTTCAAAATGCACAGAAACGACATTTTCAAAAATGGCCCATACTTGGCATGAGCGGTCCTGCTCCTGATTTTGGACCCCTTGCCACTACTTACCCGGCAGAACTTGATTCACTAAAAAATTGGATTAGCATTCGATTGCAATGGCTTGATGCACATATCCCCGGACTTTGCCTTATAACAGGTGTAACTGAAACAAATTTACCTGCTACCTTGAATTGCTACCCTAACCCTGCAAATGATTATTTCAATGTTGATTATTACTTGCCTTCACCCATGAAGATGTCCATTTGTTTATATAATTATTTAGGTTCAGAAGTTTTGTCAACCTCCCCAATAACGCAAACCACCGGACAACATTCACTGAAGCTCGAAACAAAAACTCTTTCGAATGGAGTTTACATATTAAAATTTTATAGCGGGCTAGATGTACTAACCAAAAAAATTGTAATTAATAAATAAATTCTTAGCAGGAGTTCAAAAGTTATGTATAAATTGAACGAAACATGAAACAACACATTGAGAATAGAACGATAGAATAAGAAACAACCTTTGATGCCCCCCATCGTAGGAGGTTCCAACTTTAGTTGTTTTTATCCTGTTAGGTTATACTTATTAATAAAAGTAGTCAATTAGTCAATTGGTTAATTGAGTCAAGTTGTCAACAATCAACAATCTGTTTCAATGACCTAAAATGACCGCCAATGACACTAAATGACCATCAATGACCATTAATGACCATCTAATGACAACCAAATAACTACTTCCCGTCCACCAAAATATCAGTGATGGCTTGGGCGAATTGTGCCTTGGAGGGCGCTCCGGCAGACATCTGCGGGGCTTTGCCCATGGGCACCATCAAGATGCTGGGAATGCTGCGAATGGCGAAGACTTGGGCGAGCTCGTGCTCGACTTCGGTGTCCACTTTGTAGAAGTTTACTTTGCCTGCAAATTGTTTGTCAAGCTCTTCCATGATGGGCGCAAGGGTTTTGCAAGGTCCACACCAATCGGCGTAGAAGTCAATGACACAGGGCAAAGCACCTTTGTAAGCCCATTCTTTGTTGTTTTCATAATCGAATATTTTTTCGATGAAGGTTTCTTTTGTTAAGTGTTCCATTTTTGTTATTTTTGATTTTAGATTTTAGATTTGAGTTCTTAGTTCAGAGTTTAGAGTTCAGGGTTTGGAGTTCCAACTATGAACTCTGAACTACGAACTATGAACTATTTCGTTGCTCCTTTGAGGAGGAATTCGTTGATTTGTTTTACGTAGTCTTCTTTGGGATAGAGCCCGACGAGGGTTTGTGGGTTGCCGCTCATGGGAATGAAAAATACGGCGGGGATGCCATCAACGGCAAAATAGCGGGATACGTTGGGGTTTTCGTCCACGTTTACCTTATATATATAGATTTTGCCTTGATATTCGGCGGCAAGTTCTTCCATGGTGGGTCCGAGGCGTTTGCAGGGTTTGCACCAATCGGCATAGAAATCGACGACGCAGGGTTTGTCGCCAAGATATTTGAAGGCTCCGGCGGAGTTGAAATCGCATACCTTTTTGGAAAAGCTTGGTTCGTCCAAATGCTCGGGTTTCGCTACTTCTTTGACGGGATCGGTGGAGGCTGCGGTGCCATTGGCAGTGTTATTGTTTGTGTTGTTGCAACTTACAAACACAAAAGCTAATGCTACTACTGTGATGATTCTTTTCATGATTTAAAATTTTTGCAAAGGTAATACTTTTTTTATTACTATCGCATTAGTATCACTTTTTTTTATTACTTTTGCAGAAAAATATTTCATGCAACGAATCTTTGAAGGCATAGCGCCTGACACTTTTATTGATATCTATTCGGATGCCGACCGATGTTATCTCTTTTTGGAGGAAGGCAAATGGTCAGAGGGTTACGTGTGTTTGAAATGCGGTAACACAAACTATTGTAGCGGTAAGAAGCCCTTTTCGCGGCGTTGCACACGATGCAAAACGGAGGAATCGGTGACGGCGCATACGGTGTTTCACAATTGTAGGCTGCCCATCACGGATGCTTTCAGAATATTGTATTCGATTTGTTGTAATCCGCAGATTTCTGCATACAAAATCTCGAAGGATGAGTGCATCAGGCAAATGACCTGCTGGAAATTGCGAAAGAAAATCATCGAATGGGTGACCGTTAAAGGAAGTATTTTTGAGAATCAACATAAAATTTAAACCATGAACGAAAAAACAACAAACACTTTGATTAAGAAACGCTACAGTCCGTTGGCGTTTTCAGCACAAGCGGTAGAAACACAAATTATGATGGCATGTCTGGACGCGGCGCGTTGGGCGCCTTCGGCATTCAATGAGCAACCCTGGAGGTTTTTGTTTGTGCATAAACATGAGACGGAAAACTTTGAGAAGATAGCCTCGACTTTGGTAGCAGGCAATAAAGAATGGGCTGAACATGCGGCAGTTTTGATGCTGGTGATGGCAAAAACGACGTTTTCGACAAATAATAATCCGAATCCTTTTCACTTATATGATACGGGGATGGCGATGCAGGGTTTTCTTATAGCCGCCATGGAACATGATGTGTTGGTGCATCAAATGGCAGGCTTCGATGCGGATAAGGCGCGTGAGAACTTTGGTATAGCGGAAGATATACGTCTGATTTCGGTGGCAGCCATAGGCTATTTAGGCAAAACGGAGGCTTTGCCTGAGCATCTTCAGGTTCGTGCGAAGCGCGAACGGACGCGGAAGAGTGTTGAGGAGTTATTGTTACCCTAAAGATAGAGTTTTTTGAAGGCTTTGCCGAGCATTTCGATGATACGGGATGCTGTTGTGGCTTCGAAGCCGTAGTTTTTTGCAGCCAAATCGCCTGCCAATCCGTGGACATATACGCCGATAAGGCAGGTTTCTAAGGGCGCATAGCCTTGCGCGAGCAATGCGGTGAGGATGCCTGTGAGCACGTCGCCGCTGCCTGCTGTTGCCATGCCGGGATTGCCTGTGGAATTGAAATAGCAGACGCCTGTGGGCGTGCTGATGCAAGTGTTGGCGCCTTTCAGGACGATATATACGCCGTGCTTTTTAGAAAAGGCTATTTGCATCTGTTGTCGTTCGGTTTCGTTGGAGCTTTTGCCCACCAAGCGTTCGAATTCTTTGGGATGCGGGGTGAAGATGGAGCCTTGGGGCACGAAAGATATCCACGTTTTGTTCTCGGCAAGGATGTTGATGGCATCTGCATCGAACACTAAGGGATTTCCTGAGTTTTGAATGAGGAGTTTGAGGGCACGTTGCGTTCGATCGTCAGTGCCTATTCCACTGCCCACGCCTATGGCTGAGTAAGAAGAAATATTTATGTTGTCGGAGAAAACGTCCTGATCGCTATCTATGGAACACATGGCTTCGGGGATGGCGGTTTGGAGGATATTGTAGCCGCATTGGGGAGTATGAACGGTTAACAAGCCAACGCCCGAGGTGTTGCAGGCTTTGGCTGATAAGACGGCTGCTCCCATCTTGCCAAAGGAGCCGCAAACGAGCAAAGCATGTCCGTAGGTGCCTTTGTGAGAGAAGTTGTTGCGGGTTTTGAGTAGGCGGCAATCGTCTAACTCAAGGTAATAGTTGGAGGTGATAACGTCTTTGATGAAAGTTGGATGGATGCCAATGGGGATGAGCTGCCATTTGCCGACATACGATTCGTTGCTGCCATACATGAAGGCGAGTTTGGGAAATTGGAAGGTGAGGGTATGGGTGGCGTGGATGATTTCGCCGTTATTATTTGTATTGTCATCGCCGAACAGACCTGAAGGGATATCGATGGCTACGATAAGTGCGGTGCTTTTGTTGATGGTTTTGATAAGGTCTGCCGCAATGCCGTCCATCACGGGACGGGATAAACCTGAGCCGAAGATGGCGTCTATGACGATGTCGGATTCGAGGAGGGTGGGGATGTCTTCTACGGAAGTGATATCGTTAATCAGAACTTTCTTGAGTTTGGTTAAACGTTTGAGGTTGGTAGTGAAATCCTCTGTTTGGTTGGTGGTGATGCGAAGGATATATATCTCGACTTTGATGTTTTTTCCTGCCATCAAACGGGCAATGACCAAGCCATCGCCTCCATTGTTGCCTGTTCCGCAGAATATTTTGAAGGATTTGTTGCGCCCGATGTTTTGTTGTATCCATGCAAAACATTTGGTGGCGGCGCGTTCCATCAAATCAATGGAGGGTATAGGTTCATGAGCGATGGTGTAAGCATCCGCTTCGCGATTTTGTAGGGCAGAGAGTATCTTCATGCAGAGTTTTTTAATAATAGGTTGGATAGGATGAGTGTCCGGCGTGGGATGTCAGTGCAAATAAGAGAAAGAAATAGAGTATATAGAGCACTGTAACGACGATGGATACGATCAAGCCGATGATGCCGCATATCTTGGCGGCGTTGAGCATCTTTAAGGATGATTCTTTGTAATCGGGTGGGTTTTCGCGATAGATTTTCATGGCTTTGTTGCGTAAGACGAGCGCAACGATGGCAGCTACCCATCCAAAATAGCACATGACGGCAATGGATACGATGCCGAAAACCATTGCGGTGATGGCATAAGGTATCATTTTCTGTTTGAGAACAGTTCGGTGAAATTCTTGATTGTTATTTTCTTCCATGGTTAATATTTTTAAGAGTGAAACGAATTAAAGAAAGTGCAAAGTTAATCTATAAATGAAATGAATTGTAATTATGATGGCATTAATTATGAAACTTATTTTCAACACGCTTGTTCCGTGCTTGAAACGAAATATCAGGAACAAAATTAAGTAAAAAATCATTAGCATAAGCGGAATCAAGGGAGGAAATGTTTTTATACTTTCGAGGATGTTGCCTTTCAGGAGTTCGATAAATGCCATTTGGGTGCCGCATCCGGGACATTCAATGCCAAACAAGCTCTTGGTTGGACAAGACAATGAGTTATCTTCTAAGAATTTGATGATTTGGTGAAGCATGTCGAAAAATTGTGGAATCAAAATTACATTATTTTTTCTAAACTGAAATAAAAAAAGATTCATTTTAATGATTCTAATCCAAGAACTGATATTTCCATAGGAGAGATATTATTTTTATGTTGATAATATTATTGTTGATAAATTGACGTTTCTATTAACGGGACTCTATAAATTGCTTTTTCATCGTTGGACTTCAATTTTTAAAATGCTCATTTACTTGAGTAAACTGCGCTTTTAAAAACCTTGTCCGCCTCGAAAAATCCAATTTCTATAACCCCTCTTAAAAAGATGTAATATGAGAAAAATAAGTGTAGTGGCTCTTGTGTTGGTTTTGATGTTTCCATTGGCACAAGCACAGATTAAAGCGCCGAGCAAAGAAAACATCGAACGCTTTCTGAAAAGCAAGACGTATGTGGTACTTGAGGACAATCCTTTTTCGGTGTTCAATGATTTCGTGAGTAATCAGATGAAAACGATATGGAAAATCACGCCTTTTGAAATCATCAGTTCGGAAGAATTTGAAAAGAAGATGGGCGATGAAAAGAGTTCGTTTTTGTTTGTGTCGCAGGCGATGTTTGGCAGTAAGAAAGCTGTTGCTGCGAAAACTAAGGACGAGGAAGGCAATGAGGATGCGTTTAATTATACGATTATCAATCTGGTGATGGGCGACGCATCGAAGAATTTGAATCGTATGCCCGATTTGTGTATCGTGCCCGTGGCTTATGCAGATGTGGACGAGGATACTTATGAATATAAATTGGCGGCTTTGATAGAGTTTATGGCATATTATATTGATTATGCGCGTGCCAATCCCGGAAAAGACATACAGCAGGTGGTGAAAGATAATGCTTCGGACTTAAAGAACTATGAGCTTTGGTTTGTGGAGTGTGATTTGGCAACGAGTGTGAACACCTTGGCTAAAATCAAGCAGTTTTATCCTTATGCGGTGAAAATAGTTACGGCAGAGGAGATACAAAAAGCCATAGCCGAGCACAATCCCAAGGTGGCTTTCTTGCATAAAGTAGGTCCTGAGGGCACGGGGAGCAATGGTTCTTCATGTTGGAAGTTTATCATGGCTGCTAAGGATGGTAAGCCTTTGTATTTTGATAATCATCAGATTGGCGCAGGGAAAGGGAATGCTTTTTTGGAAGATGACTTTAAAAATATAGCGAAATAGGGGGCTGTATATCGCTTTGCACGCCTTGTATTTCAAGTATCTTTCATAAGTTTTGAGCTTTCCTATACTATATATCCCTTGCCAAATTCGTATAGCAAAATTTGTTACTCAGAAAATTATAGATAAAAATCTGCGTAATAGTTCCTGATAAATTTAAATTGTGTAATTTTGTAAAATCATTAAATGGTAATTGGTAAATAGTATAAGGTAAAAGGTAAAAAGTAAATTGTCATTATCGCTAATTGTCGTTCACAGATCTTTTATCATAAATTTAAAATATAAATCACTATGAAATACATTATTGAAATCGCTGAAAATAAAAAATCTTTTGCAGAAGAGTTTTTTAAAAATGTTTCTTTTATCAAAAAAGTAAAAGAAATACCATCGAATGAGATAACGAATCCTGCTATTTTGAAAAGCATAGAGGATTACGAAAACGCAATTGTCAAACCTACTCCGATTAGCTTGGAGGAACTTAAACAAATGTTACATGCGTAAAATCCTTTTTATGCCTAAAGCATGGCAGGACTTGGGATGGTGGATGCAAAATGATATGAAAGTTGTTAAAAAGATTTACAAGCTTTTAGACAATTGTTCAAAGATGCCTTTTGATGGTTTGGGGCAGCCTGAGCCTTTGAAATCTAATTACTCAGGTTATTGGTCCCGCAGAATCAACCAAGAACATCGTTTGGTTTATAAAGTTGAAGACAAAAATATTGTTGTTCATTCTCTTTATGGACATTATCAAGATTAATACCTAAGTCTAAAATCACAATTCAAAAATCATAAATCAAAAATACCTATATGGCAGACGATAAAAAAATAATTTTCTCAATGGTGAACGTTAGTAAGACGTATCCACCCAACAAACAAGTGTTGAAAGATATATACCTTTCATTTTATTATGGCGCAAAAATCGGAGTGATTGGCTTGAACGGTTCGGGCAAGTCCACTGTGTTGAAAATCATTGCAGGGGTTGAAAAGTCATTCAATGGGGAGGTTACCTTTTCGCCCGGCTATTCGGTTGGTTATTTGGAACAGGAGCCCAAGTTGGACAATAGCAAAACGGTGAAAGAAATTGTTCAAGAGGGTGTGCAGCCCATAGTGGATATGTTGGCGGAATATGAGGCAGTGAATAATAAGTTTGCGGAACCGATGACAGATGATGAAATGACGAAGCTGATTGACCGTCAGGGGCAATTGACCGAGTTGTTGGATCAGCATGAAGCTTGGGAGTTGGACACCAAATTGGAACGGGCTTTGGATGCGTTGCGTTGTCCTGAGAGTGAAACTCCGATAGAAAATCTTTCGGGAGGGGAACGTCGTCGGGTGGCATTGTGTCGTTTGCTGTTGTCGGAGCCCGATATTTTGTTGTTGGATGAGCCTACCAACCATTTGGATGCGGAATCGGTGGAATGGTTGGAGCATTATTTGCAGCAGTATAAAGGAACCGTCATAGCTGTTACGCATGACAGGTATTTCTTGGATAATGTGGCGGGATGGATATTGGAACTCGACCGTGGGGAAGGCATCCCATGGAAAGGAAATTATACGGAATGGTTGGAACAGAAGACTAAACGTATGCAATCGGAAGAAAAAACGGCAAGCAAACGTGCGAAGACATTGGAACGGGAGTTGGAATGGGTGCGTATGGCTCCGAAAGCACGTCAGGCGAAAGGCAAGGCACGTTTGAAATCATACGAGAGTATGTTGGCGCAAGATACCAAACAAAAAGAAGAGAAGTTGGAAATATTTATCCCCAACGGACCTCGCTTGGGCGATGTGGTGGTGGAAGCACAGAATGTTTCGAAGGCGTATGGCGATAAATTGTTGTATGAAAACTTATCGTTTATGCTGCCTCCGGGTGGCATTGTGGGCGTTATTGGTCCGAACGGTGCGGGGAAGACCACACTCTTTCGGATGATGATGGGTTTGGAGAATCCTGACACGGGAACGTTTAAGGTGGGTGCTACGGTGAAGATTGCTTATGTGGATCAGGCGCATGTGGAGATTGATCCTGAGAAGAATGTGTGGGAGGTTATTACGGAAGGTAACGAAAATATTATTTTGGGCAATCGCACGATGAACTCAAGGGCGTATGTTTCGCGTTTTAATTTCACAGGACCCGATCAGGGTAAGAAAGCGGGAGTGCTTTCGGGCGGAGAACGCAACCGTCTGCATTTGGCGCTGACGTTGAAACAGGAAGCCAATGTGTTGCTGTTGGATGAGCCGACCAACGATATTGATGTGAACACACTGCGGGCATTGGAAGAAGGTTTGGAGAATTTTGCGGGCTGCGCCGTGGTGATTTCGCATGATAGATGGTTTTTAGATCGTATCGCAACGCATATATTGGCTTTTGAAGGTGATTCGCAGGTGTATTATTTTGAAGGTTCGTATTCGGAATATGAAGAGAATAAGAAGAAACGATTGGGAGATGTGGGACCGAAGAGGATTAAGTATAGGAAGTTGAAGGTGTGAGGTAAAAGGTAGATGGTAAAAGGTAAAAGGGTAAAAGGTAAAAGGGTAAAAGGTAAAAGGGTAAAAGGTAGTAGGTAAAAGGTAGTAAATAAGTAATAAGTAATGGCAAGAATTCTAATTATTGATGACGAAAGAAGCATCCGCAGTACGCTGCGGGAGATATTGGAGTATGAAAAGTATCAGATTGATGATGCCGCAGATGGCATGGAAGGTTTGGTGTTTGTTGATAAAGAAAAGTATGATGTGATTTTGTGCGACATCAAAATGCCAAAGATGGACGGGATGGAGGTGTTGAAAGCTATACTGCAAAAGACAGATACGCCTGTTATCATGATATCCGGTCATGGTAATATTGACACCGCTGTAGAAGCTATTAAGATTGGGGCGTATGATTATATTGCCAAGCCCTTGGATTTAAACCGCCTGTTGATTACGCTACGCAACGCTCTCGATAAATCTACTTTGATTACAGAGACCAAAGTGCTGAAGAAGAAAGTGAGCAAGAATTGGGAAATGATAGGAGAATCGGCTGCCATCAAACGCATCAAAGATATGATTGAACGTGTGGCGCCGACAGATGCGCGTGTGTTGATTACCGGCGAGAATGGCACGGGCAAAGAATTGGTGGCACGTTGGTTGCACGAGAAGAGTCATCGCTCGGGACAGACTTTTATTGAAGTGAATTGCGCTGCTATCCCCTCAGAATTGATAGAGAGTCAACTGTTCGGGCACGAGAAGGGTTCGTTTACGTCTGCGATTAAGCAACGCAAAGGGGATTTTGAGCAAGCTGATGGTGGCACGATATTTTTGGATGAAATTGGAGATATGAGTCTTTCGGCGCAAGCGAAAGTGTTGCGGGCTTTGCAAGAGAATAAGATTACGCGGGTGGGAGGCGAAAAAGATATCCCTATCAATGTGCGCGTTATTGCGGCAACCAATAAGAACATGGAAGAGGAGATTCGGTTAAAGAATTTCCGGGAGGATTTGTATCATCGTTTGAGTGTGATTTTGATTGAGGTGCCCTCGTTGAATCAACGGGTGGATGATATCCCTTTGTTGGTGGATTATTTTGTGACAGAGATATGCCAAAATCAAGGGCAGCCACTGATGAAGGTGAAACCGGATGCCATAGTAGCGTTGCAGAAGATAGCATGGACAGGCAACATCCGCGAGTTGCGCAATGTGGTGGAACGTCTGATTATCTTATGCGATAAGGAAATTAAGGCGGAAGATGTGCTGATGTATGCGCATCCGCTGAAGCACGGACGAGTTTAGAGTTCGGAGTTCGGAGTTCTGATTTCTGAGTTCAGAGTTTTAGGTTCAAGTGGCGGGGTTCAAATCAAAAATCTTAAATCATAAATCAATATTCTCCTTCGGGTTCGGTGAAGCCGTTGCGGTCGTCTTTTTTCTTCATGCCGAAAGCATAACGAATGTTGATGCCAATGCGTTGATTGTCCTGGTATCTATCTCCATAGGTGTTTATTTGTCCTTGTTGTAAGGAAAATTTTGTTAGCATGGTGTGGAAGATATCGCGAGCATTGATGGTGATGGTGAGTTTCTTTTTAAACAAGGTTTGGGAGATGCCCATACTCACTTGCCCGAAGTTTTCTAGGACATAAAAGTTCTGATTGCCATTGACCATCATGAATGCCATCAAGGTGATTTTGGTTTGTTTGAAGAGATTGAGGGAATGGAAGGTGAATAGGCGCCAACTGCCACGCTTGAAAGTGAAGTCCTGATTCTCATATATGCCTTTATAATTCGAATAGTTGTATTGGGCGCCCAAGGCAAAGAAATATTTCTTGCCGGGAGGGATGCCAATCATCAAGCGGAAATAGGATTCGGTGTTCTTGCCTAAGTTGTCAAAAGTGCGGATGGCAATCTTGTTTTGGGTTTTATCGCTATAGACCACGCTGGAAAAGATGTCTTTGGTGTAGTTTTGTCCGAAAGCTAAGACGGGCATGTCGTCGAAGCTGATGTTGATTTCATAATTGTCGGTGAACTGCGGTCGCAAGGCAGGGTTGCCCGTTTCGTATAATAATTCATCCACAAATTTGATGTAGGGATTCAGGTTTTGATAGTCGGGACGAGTGATGGTTCGGCGATAAATCAGATAAGCGGACAGTTTGATGCCTAATATCTTTGGTAAATCGCGCGTCAGATAAACATAGGGGAAGAAGTCAACGCGGTTGATTAAGAAGCTTGTGTCGGCAGGAATGCTTTGATGTCCACTCATATAAGTATGCTCCATGCGAACGCCTGCTTTCAAGGTGAACCACTTGCCAAAGGTTTTGGAGGCTTGGGCATAGGCTGCATTGATGCTTTCCTGATAGTTGAAGGCATTGGTTCGGATGGTGTCAACAACGGAGGTTCCGTTTTGGTCTAAGAAATAATTTGACTGACTGCTGTAGTCCTGATAAGTGCTTTTGATGCCCGCTTCCAACTTCCATTTGTGGGCAAATTGATAGGTTAAATCGGATTGAAACACCCCGTAGTGGCGCTGTTGTTTGTTTGTGCCATCGCCTTTGCGTTCAAATGTAAATGGGAAGCTATAGCTCGAGAGATAGTTTTGTGAGACATTGTTGTTGTTGAAACTATAGCTGAATTTGGTGTCTAAATTGGAACCGATGGTGTCGAATTTGCGCACGATGCCAATGTCTTGTTGTATATTTAAAAGCTTGGAATTGCTCGAGGTTGTGTTATCATATTGTCCGAGTAGCAATTCATCTATACCATTAATATTACTGTTGCTTAGTGCGGATGCTTTGGGCAAACTGCCATTCAACCTGCCGTCATAGGTCATGTTTACATGCTTTCCGGCATCGAAACTTATGCCGTAGCCGATGTAGCCTTGCTCGCTTTGTTGGTGACTTGTGGATGCCTGATGCAAAAGCGTATCGAGAGACAATGTTCGGACGGAATGGATCTGCTCGCGCACTTCATTGTGGTTGTAGTTTAGATTTACATAAGAGGTTACTTTTCCGCCGCCATTGCTTATGTTGAACCCTGCAAAGCGATTGCCATAGAAGCCTTGACTCATGCCGATGCTGACGGAGCCTGTGCGTCCAATTTTCACACCTTTTTTCAATACGATGTTTATGATGCCGCCCGAACTGCTTGCGTCATATTTGGTGGAAGGGGTGCGCAAGACTTCAATCTGTTGGACACTGCCCGGGGGCAAAGAACGCAGCAGGGTGGCGATGTCCTCGTTGCTCATCTTTAGCTCGTTGCCATTGATTTGAATGGTTGCCGCCATGGTGCTGCTCAAATAGATGCTTCCATCCTGATCTACATAGAGCCCGGGAGTTTTTTCTAATACTTCTAAGGTGTTGCTGCTTGTGTTGATGAGCGGCACAGGGTCTATTATCATTTTGTCGTCTTCCTGGCGGATGAGGGGGCGTTGGGCGGTGATGGTTGCCTCGCCTATAGTAATAGCATTCTCGTGTAAGTGATATTCAAATTTCTGATGATCGGTGGTTGCGCGGAGGGTGTCTTGTAGGGTGGCAAAACCAAGGTAGCTGATTTTGATTCGATAGGGGATATTCGGTTTGACATCGAGATGCAAGACACCCATTTGGTTGGTGATGTTGCTGACGGAGGATGAATCTTTGAGTTTGATGAGTTGCACTACAGCCCCCGGGAGTGTTTCTCCTGCAGGATTCTTCACGATTACGCTGATGGATTGGGCTAAGGAAATTGTTATGGATAAACAAAAAATGAGGATGAAGGATATGAGTAAATGGAAGTTTGACTTCATGAAATAGCTAATTAAATAGGTAATGATTTTGAATTGATGTTGTAAAAATTACTTGTGGGAAGAGTTATTATTTGCAAAGGAAGTAAAACTTTTGGAAAGAAAAAAATAAAAGTGGAGTTTATTAATTGGAACGCGGATGACGCGGATTTTAATTGGAACGCGGATGATGCGGATTTGTATGATCCCGACACTACGTGTACGGGACAAGTTAGATATGATTTTAGGCGGAGCCTTAGTCGAACGGGGCAATAATTAAGACAATAAATGACCATAAATGACCCCATAAAACAAGAGACTTCTAAAAAAAATAAAGACAAAAAATGAAAAAAGATACGTACGAATAAAAAAAATCATATCTTTGTAGCAAATTAAAATAAAAATATTATGAAGGCACATAAACTATTTTTAATCGCAATGCTTTGCTTTTTGTTCCACACAAAGAGTCAAGCGCAAGACGTAATCGTTACGTATGGAAACTTGATGTTTCTGAAAGGTCAAACGGATGTGAACATTGAATTCGACTACGACAATCTGCGGGTTGGTGAGTTTACGGAAGACATGTATCTGAAACAAAAGCGCAAAGAATTCCGCAAAGCCCCTGATGCTGATGCATGGGAAGCCAAATGGGAGGCGGATAAGGCAGGTAAATTCGATGCTAAGTTTACGAAACAGTTTAATTTGGGCACGCTGCGCATCAAACTGGTGGCGACTGCAGGCAATAACGATGCGCAGTATGTTATGCAGGTGAAAACCATTAGAATTGAGCCCGGTTATTATGGCACGGGCATGCGTCGAGACACTTATGTTGATGTTGAAATCACATTTGTGGATACCGCGCATTTGGATAAACCGGTTTGTATCATCAAAGCGTATCGCATTTTGGGTACTACGGAATTGACTAAAGACATGTCGGATCAACAAATCAAAATTGCCAATGCGTATGGTGTGATTGCCGACAAGTTGAGCAGTATGATAGTGGCTGAATGCACGAAAAAGATTAAGCAACCCAAGGAAGTGAAGGAAGATAAGCCGACGCATCCTGAAAAAGCCAAAAAAGAAGAAAAGCCGGAGAAAGAAGAGAAACCTAAAAAAGAGCCTAAAGAGAAAAAAGGTAAAAATGGCGATGATGGCACCGAGCCTGAACAAGAATAATCAAAAAAATCCGATGCTAATAAAGTTATAAATATAATGTAAGGATAATTTATTGCTGAAAAGGAAAAGCTGTTACTGATAAAGTGGCAGCTTTTTTTTATTGAAATGAATTTATATCGAATATCCATGCACCTTTGTCCGTCGTAGCATAATAGGGAATGTGGAGGGTTTCACATTCTTGTTTCCATTTCTTTATCTTTAAAGTAGAGTTGGTTGCGTCGAAGATGATTTGTTGTGGTTGATAGTGTTCGCGCAAATGTTGGATAGTGATGTTTGCATTCTGCGTAAGCAATACGAAATCAAATTTCATAGCTGATGAATCTATGATTTCCTTGGAGACTACTGCCAATCTCTTTCCTAGAAATTGGATAAAACCTGAATGTATGTAGAAACTATTGTTGAAATTTAGAAAGGTGGAAGTGTTGATGGGCATGCTCTTTGAAACTTCTGTGTGGAGTAGGCAGCGATTGTCGTAAATGTGGAGTCCTTGCTTACGAAGGTCGCTTTGCATGACTGAATCGGAAACGAAATAACAGTTGTTGCCATCTACGAAATCCATAGCGGTATGTTTGTTTATGTTATAGATAATGATTTTCTGCTGATGTGCTGCCTGAAATGCATGAAGCGAAAGCGATACCATCAAAAGCAAGGTCATCGCCAAGCCTGCCAAGACGAGCTTGTTGTTTTTTTTGGAGAGATAAAGCATCAGAAACATGATGATTATATATAATAACAGCATTTCGATGGTGGTTATTGAGATATTATCCCGAACGGAAAACTTGAGTCCATCAACAGTGGCAATGGAACCGTTGAGGAAAAGCAAGGCATAGACAAGCGCCTTGCTCAACAGAGCCGCCAACCAAGGGAACCACGAAAACATGAGCACTGCCATCCCCAAATAAATGACCACCGCCGACCAAGGAACGGCAATGAGGTTGGTCAGCAGGAAATAGTTGGGGAACTGATGGAAATAATACAGACTTAAAGGAAAGGTGATCAACTGCGCAGCGATGGAGACTGAAATCAAAGACCAAATTTGGTCGTCTAACCAATATCTCGACCGATACTTTTGATAGATGAAGGGATAAATGGTCACGATGCCAATCACCGCTATATAGGACAACTGAAAGCCGATGTCCACTAGATAAAACGGATTGATGAGCAAGAGCGTCAGTAAAGAAACTGCCAACACATTAAAGATGTCAGTTTGCCTTCGGCTTGCTTTTGCCACAATGATAAAAGAAAACATGGCTGCGGCGCGTATCGTGGCGGGAGCCAAACCCGTTATCGTGGCATAAAACCAAATAAAAAGCAATAGAATCAAGGCTTTCGGAATACGTCCGTATTTCATCCTATTGAAAAAGGACAACAACAGGTTCATCATGGCGAAAACGATAGCCACATGCATGCCCGAGACGCTCAAGATGTGCATCACTCCGCTCCCCTGATATGTCTTAATCAAATCGGAGTCGAGTTTGTCGGTGTAGCCTATCAACAAAGCGGAAATCACAGCATATTCATCGCCCTTAATGCCTGCCTCCTGTAATATCGTCAGGAGTTTATCTCGAATTTTGTAGGTACAAGCAAAGAATGGATTGCCGTTTTCGGCAGCTAAGAATTTCCAATCACAGCGCGAGGCATACATCTGATAGTCTATCCCGCGGTTCTTCAAATAGTTTTTGTAATTGAATTCTCCAGGATTCATGGGCGGTTTTATTCCTGCAAGTTTACCGTACATAAGAATTTTGTCGCCATAACGCAAGTGTAAAGTTATGGAATCTTTTTCGAAATAGATTATTGCTTTGCCCGTTGTGGAATGCCAAGCAAGTGAGTCGCGCACGTCGGAAATATTGACCACCGCTTTATATACCTTTTCTTTTTCTTGTAGAGGTTCAGAGAGTGTTGCAATCGCGAAATTCTTTTTACCTACAAAGTTGCCGAAGTAGTTTGCTTTGTTTGCATTCAGGTTTAAAACGGTCAGTTGATAGCCTGCGCCTAAATAAAACAAAAGAATGAAGAGACCGGGCAACCAACGCAGGCGATAGCTGATTTTGCGTAGGAGTATATATATAAAGGTAAAGCTGAGAAGAATCAGGACGAAAAAGAATGCCAAAGGCAGTATATACGTAAGCTGAAAATAAAGTGCAATGCTGATGCCAGCGATGAAAGGAATTAAAACCCGAACTAAAGGAAATCGGTTCCAGCGCATTTTATTTCACCATAAGCTCCTCGTAATTCACGATATCAACATCTTTATAATAAAACCTGATGATGTCAATATAGCTGTAGCCGAGTTGTGCCATACGGATGGCTCCTTGCTGACTCAAGCCCACGCCATGCCCGTAACCTTTTCCCTTAAACAGCATGTAGGCGCCTTGTGGTTCAATGGAGAACCAAGTTGATTTCAAGCCTAAATCGGCACGAATAGACGTCAATAAAATACTATCGGTGAAATACACTTTTCGGGTATCTTGTTTGAAATTCAGCGCATAGTTTTTCTTAGCAGGGTCGTTCACATTGTAGTTAAATCTACTAGAGAGATAGTCGAGCCAATTGGTCTGTAAGATTTTATATTCCCATGTTGCATTTGGCATCTTCATAGAAAAAGTATCATTAACGGACTTGAGATAGGAGGTAGGGATTTTCCAGATATCTTCGGAATTCACGGTAGAGCCGCCCGAATTGGAACAAAAAGCTGCGGAAATCATTTTGTTATCTTTATCCACAATCACATCTCCTGCTGTTTTGAAAGTAGCGGCAAGAATTTCGTTGCTTTTGCATTTGTTTAAATACAACTGACAATGCACGCTGTCACACAAATTGAAACCTTCCTTGCCATGTTTCTTCATATTGTTGAGGGCATAAGTCCTACAGGTGATAGCCTGCAACAGATAGAAATCATTATCTTTTACACTGCTGCCTCCTTCGGACTGTACCACTCCTGCTACATAGTTCTCGAGTTCCACATGGTTCACAATTAAGAAAGCTCCGCCTGAAACAGAAATGCGCAAATCGTCATCGTAGGTTCGTTCTTTAACCGTTGGATTTGCAGGCTTCACCTTGAAAGAATTCAAAAGGCCACTTCCGCTTAAACTTATGGACAAAAAGGAGCCAATGCGCACATTTGCCTTGTAAATTTTAATGGTATCGTTCTCAATTCTCAGTGTAACGGTTTCATTCTTGAGGATGTCTATCACCTTTTTATCTGCATTGAACAAAGAATATTTCCCTGACAAAGGCGTAAAAGCCATATAATTGATTTTATTTCCGGTAAAAATTTTTATATCCAAAAAGATACCGGCAAAAGTGTTTTGCGCGATAGATATGATGAAAACAAGAAGTGCAATTCTAAGATATTTCATTTTATGTAAAAAGTAATGTGAAATCAATGAATGCAAAGGTAGAATTTATTTAAGATAAACCTAAAAAAAATCGCGGGATTTAACACTTTTTGAGAGATAGACCTTGGAGATTCTATGTATGAAGTAATAATAAAACAATAATAGTTTCGTGATTAGGTGTTAAACCTAATGCTCAGAACCACTTTTAAAGATAAGGAAATCTGCAGTCAGCGGTTTGGATTTTAAACAATTTTATAAATATTGCTATGAATGCTTGTTGTACAATATAAAAAATGAATATCTTTGTTGACTCATTGCCCATTGTAGGGTTAAATTTTATTTCAATAATTCATTATCTAATTTAATAATCACGCATGTTGCTCATCTATATTCCAAATGCCACACCACGCCATCATTATGTGTTCAATCACATTATGAGCTATTTGGGCATTGAATATCTCATAACGGATGATGTGGAGGCGTTTGCTGATGCCGATAATCTTAAATTCAGTTATGATAAAAAGCCGCTGCATGATGAAATGCATTTTTATGCTCATGGATTGCTTAACGAATCTTCCATAAACATCTTTAGTCCGACAGTAGATACGTATCGCAACATTTCAACGCTTTTTTCTCATGCTGAAATTACTGCTGCCTTACCTTATGATGTGTTTTCGGCTGTTTTTTATATGCTGAGTCGATATGAAGAATATTTGCCCTTTACGGCTGATGCACATGGGCGCTTTGAAGCGGCGCATAGTTTGGCGTATAAGCATGATTTTTTGCAGCGACCTGTTGTGGACCATTGGATACAGCACCTTGCTGAGGTGTTGCAGCAATATTTCCCCGACTTGAAACTAAAGAATCATAAATATGCTTTCATCCCGACTTATGATATTGACCAAGCATACGCCTATAAACATAAAGGCTTTGTCAGAACTATTGGGGGCTTGCTACGTGATAAGTTTCGCCTAAATCTTCGTGCTTATTTCGAGCGATTAGGGGTGTTGCTGCATTTAAAAACTGACCCTTTTGATTCTTATGCCTATCAGTTCACTTTGCAGCAAACTCATGATTTGCATCCTATTTATTTCTTCCATGCAGGCACTTATGGAAAGTATGATAAAAACACTTCGCCCGAAAACAAACACATTCGACGGTTACTGAACACCATCTCCCAACATGCTTCATTGGGCATACATCCCTCCTATCTCTCGGCTGAACATCCCGAATTGCTTGCTGCCGAAATTGAACGCTTATCCTTATCTAGCTATAAGAAAATAATATCAGCACGGCAGCATTTCATCAAAATCAGCTTCCCTGAAACCTATAGGAATTATATAGCCAATGGCATCACCGACGATTATTCGATGGGATACGCCACCAACATTGGTTTCAGAGCAGGCACATCACAGGCATTCTATTTCTTTGACTTGCTTGACAACGCTTCAACCCCCTTGCTGATTCATCCTTTTGCATTTATGGAAGGCGTTTTCAAACAATACAAACCTACCACTTCTAAGGAAATACTTGAAGTTGTAGAGCCCATGATTGCGGAGATAAAACAACTCAAGGGCACATTTATCAGCATTTGGCATAATGAATCCTTGGGCACTTCCCGTCAATGGATAGGTTGGCGCGATGTGTATGAAAAGATGCTAGTACTTGCCCGTTATTAAAATTGAATAGTCATAATGATACATTACGTCAAACATCAGGAGATAGATAAAGCAAAATGGGATGCTTGCATGGAACAGTCCTTACAGACTACTATCTATGGCTATGCCAATTATCTCGACAGCGTTTGCGAACAATGGGATGCATTGATTGAAGATGATTACTTCGCTATCATGCCACTTCCGTATCGAAAGAAAATGGGCATTACGTATATATTCCCTCCAAGCATGACGCAGCAATTGGGTGTGTTTTCATCTCAACTAATTTCGGAATCAAAAGTGCAAAAATTCCTGGAAGCCATCCCCTCGAAATTTAAGTTTTGCCGCATCAATATGAATCATGGGAATATTCTTAACGGTGGAAATTATACTACTAATTCCCACACAAATTTAGAACTATCTTTAGATAAACCGTATGAAGAATTATATGGTCTCTTTTCGGAAAACACACAGCGTAACATAAAAAAAGCGGCTAAGTTCAATCTTTCGATTCACAAAGATGGCAACGTTTCGAATTTAATTCAACTTTTCAAAGAAAATAAAGCCCAAGATTTGGATGTGCTTCCTGCTGATTTTTATACCTGTTTTGAAAAAGCATATAAGATGCTTTCTGAAAAGAATCAAGCAGAGATTTGGGAAGTTCGTCAAAATGATGCATTATTGGCAGGAGCTTTTTTCGGAAACGCAAAAGATAAAATCTATTTTTTATTTTCAGCGAGCAGCATAGAGGCAAAAGAAGTTGGGGCAATGCATTTCTTACTTCATAATTTCATTCAAGAAAATGCTTCTAAAAATATTATTTTAGATTTTGAAGGCTCGGATTCACCATCATTGGCGCGCTTTTATCGAAGTTTTGGCGCCCTATATAGAAACTACAATCAAATAATTTTAAACCGATTACCAAATATTATTCGTAGCTTTGTAAAAATTTTGAAGTACGATAAAAAAAATATGTAATTTAGCACCTTAATTCAAAGAACCATGGTAAAGATTTTAGGCGGTAAAAATTCAATTCTGAATCAATTTATTTCAGAAATTCGAGATGCAGAAATTCAAAAGGATAGTATGCGTTTCAGAAAGAACTTTGAACGATTGGGCGAGATATTTGCTTATGAAATAAGCAAAACACTTGCCTATGAAAACAAGGAAGTTGTCACACCTTTGGGTGAGGCTGAAGTTCCTGTATTGAAAGATTATCCTGTGTTGGCAACGATACTTCGTGCAGGTCTCCCTTTGCATCAAGGTTTTCTGAACTTTTTTGACCGTTCGGAGAATGCTTTCGTGACAGCCTATCGCTATCATTATAAAGATGGAACATTTGACATTCGTGTGGAATATACTTCTAGTCCTGATTTGACCGATAGAGTTTTAATCATTACCGACCCCATGTTGGCAACAGGCTCTTCAATGGCGTTGACCTATAAATCCTTACTCGAGAAAGGCAAACCAAAACATTTACACATCGTAACCATCATTGCTAGCAATGAAGGCGTGGAATATATCAAGAAGAATTTCCCTGCATCCACCACCACACTATGGATAGGTGCGGTTGACGATGAGTTGACAGCGCAATCGTATATTGTTCCGGGCTTAGGGGACGCCGGAGATTTGGCGTTTGGTAGTAAGATATAATCTTCTTGTAACAACAAAGAAAAGCCTAATAAATCTCAGATTTATTAGGCTTTTTTAATGGTTTAATTCTTTGTTTAGCGATACTTGCAACAACCAGGTAAAGCACTATACGTACTTGCTGCGGCTTTCCCTATTTCGGTGTCATGTCCCACTTTTATCATTGCATTGCTTATATCTTCTTTTTTAATAGCAACTTTAGAAGTATAAGTTAATACTTTTGTGCTTTGATTCCAATCTGCACTAACTACACCATTCACAGATTTTGCGGCAGCTTCGATGCGTGTTTTACACATTTCGCATTTTCCGGAAACTTTCATAGTTCCTTTTATGGAACCTGTTGTAGTTGTAGAGTTAGCAGGTGCACAACTTTTACTTTCGCCTTTACATGATTTTGAGCAGGAAGATTTCATACCACTTCCGCCACATCCTTGAGCGTTTACACATGAAGGATAAATAACAGCTATTCCAAGGAATAACGCTACTAGAATTACTAGATTTTTCATAGATTTATTGTTTATTTGTTTATTGATTGATTTATTAATGTTGAACTGTAAATTTACCTGTAGCATATTGGATATAAAAACTGTTGAGTAATTTATAAACGTAAGTGCTATTCGCAAATTGTGTCGTATTTATTTTAAATGTATTTTCAGTGATAGTTTTCTCAACAACCACATTGCCCAATATATCAGAAATAATTAGTTTGTCACCTGC
Source organism: uncultured bacterium (assembly GCA_903862465.1). Taxonomy (GTDB): domain Bacteria; phylum Bacteroidota; class Bacteroidia; order Bacteroidales; family CAIWKO01; genus CAIWKO01. The sequence continues at coordinate 25,205 of CAIOYH010000108.1, forward strand.
TGTAAATGTTTTTGGACTGCTGAATTCTATTTCATTGTTTGCGGGATTTGGAAAAGCATTGATTGCTTTGCTCTGACTTGGATTTTCATGTATCCCTGCCACAGAACCTGCAAAAGCCAAATTGTCCACCCACAAATAGTCATTCACTACAGGAGCCGAGCCGCTTGATTTCAATACTATCACACAGGTATCAGGATAGTCGCCTGTCAGATAGGTAAAATTCAGCGTGAAAGTAGCCCACGACATCACCATCCCTGATAAGTTATGTATGAGTTTCGCAACTGTGTCTCTTTTGGCTAAACCCGTATTCCATTTGGTAAAATATGCAGAAAGGGAACCTAAATTGGAAGCCATATATTGCCATTTACCTGTGAAACTCTGTGGACGCAAGGTAAAAGGAAATCCTGATTTCGGTTTATAGGTAGTAGAATCCAGTCTGCCACTCACTGCCACACCGTTCACCACAACGGGACCTACAGTTTTCGAAGTAAGTTTCATAAAGTAAGAACCCGGACTGCCCGGTGTTGCCTTTTCTGCTGTATAAACTGATGCTAATGTAGTTGTATTATTCATTGTTCCCCATGAAGAAGGATTCTCATAAGTACCCATACTAGTCCATGTTTCAAAGCCAGCATTCGGAATTTGACAAAATCCAGCATCGGCAAGAAGCACAAATAGTGTAATGTAGAGTAGTTTTCTCATAATAGTGTCGTTTTAATTTTGATTTAATTGCTACTAAGAATAATTTAAAATGCAAAGGTAAATATAATAATGCAATTGAGAATGTTAATAAATCAAAATATGTACTTGAATACCGAATTGAAAGTTCAGAAGTGTACATGAATGGGTAATCTTATGAGCTTTGATTGGAAATGCTATCAGCCATAGATGCCACTATCTATTTTATCTTTCATCTTTTCGTATTCCAACTGAAATTTCTCCCACAAATTCATCTCACTTTCCAATTGTTTTTTCAATTCTTGATATTTTTCGAAGATACCGGGCGTCTTTATGGCTTCTTTATATTTGTCGGGGTCAATCAACACGGCGTCCAATTCGGTAACTTCGATTTCAAGCTTGGCTATTTTCTTTTCCGAATCTTCCACCCGATTTTGTATTTTACGCAATACACGTTCCTGCTCCTTTTTCTTTTCATAATTGATTTTGTTTCCAGCAGGAGCTGAAGCCTTTTGCACGTTTACTTTGGCTTTGGTAACGTTTTTGCGTTCCAATTCTTTCAAAGTGTTCAGATCGCGTGCATCCAAAAAGGTATAAATATCGCCAATATACTCACAGATTTTCCGATTCTTGAACTCATACACCTTGGTGGTCAATCCTTGCAAGAAATCACGGTCATGCGAAACCAATATCAGAGTGCCGTCATATTTCAACAAAGCATTCTTCAATATATCTTTCGATACCATATCGAGATGGTTGGTAGGCTCATCCAATATCAACAGATTGACAGGCGACAACAACATCTTAGCCAATGCCAAACGCGACTTTTCGCCTCCCGACAACACTTTCACCTTTTTATCTATGGTTTCGCCGCCAAACAAAAAACTCCCCAATATGGCACGGATACGTGTGCGGATGTCGCCCACAGCCACATCATCTATAGTTTGGAACACGGTCTTCTCCATATCCAACAAATCGGTTTGGTTTTGGGCGTAATAGCCCACAGAGATGTTGTGCCCAAGTTTCACTTTACCATCAAAATCCACCTGATCCAATATGATTTTCACCAAGGTGGATTTGCCTTCACCGTTTCGACCAACGAAGGCTATCTTTTCGCCTTTGATAACCGCTAGATCTATATCACTCAAAATAAGTTTCTCGCCATAGCGTTTCGACACGTTATCTATCTCCACCGACACTTTCCCTGAAGGCGGCGCAGGCGGAAACATAAATCGTATGGTCGAGGTGTCTGTTTCATCGACTTCCACCAAGTCCATCTTTTCCAAATACTTCACACGTGATTGCACCTGACGTGCTTTGGTGGACTTCGACCGGAAACGCGTGATGAAACGTTCTATTTGTTCGATTTGCTTTTGCTGATTGTTGAAGGTTGCCAACTGACTTTCTATACGGTCGGCTCGCATGATGACATAATCAGAATAGCAGGCTTTGTAATCGAAAATCTTTCCCAAGGAAATCTCCACAGTTCTTTGCGTTACATTATCTAAGAAAGCCCTATCATGCGAAACTAGTAAGACTGCCCCACGATAGTTAATCAAAAAATCTTCCAACCATTGTATGGATTCAATGTCAAGATGGTTGGTTGGCTCATCTAGCAGCAAAAGAGCAGGTTTCTGCAACAGGAGTTTCGCCAACTCTACCCGCATTTGCCAACCACCGCTAAATTCGCTCATGTTACGTTCAAAATCTGACGACTCGAAACCCAAACCCAGCAAAACTTTTTCTACATCGGCTTCTATGGTTTCGCCACCCAATATCTTAAACTGCTCGTTCGCCGTTTGAAGTTTATCCAACAGACGGGTGTAGGCAGACGAAGCGTAATCAGTGATGTGTAGCAGTTCTTCTGAATATTTCTTTATATTTTTTTCGATGTTCAACACATGATCGAATGCGCGAAGGGCTTCGTTGAACACGTTTTTTTGACTTTGCAATGTGATTTCCTGTGGCAGATAACCTATCGTGGTGCCCGAGGGATACGTAACGGAACCTTTTTCGGGTTCCATCAGCCCTGCAAATATCTTCAGCAAGGTCGTCTTACCTGCACCGTTTTTGCCCACCAAACCAATGCAATCACGGTCGTTTACGATAAAAGATATGTTATCGAAAATATATTCGCCTGTGAAATGAACGGAAAGTTGGTTGACTGAAATCATGAATCGTAGTTTGATAGATAGTTTTGCAAAAGTAATAATTTTTCGCGAATTAGGCAGCGGAAATTGAGTTTTGTGGTTTTATACAAAGCCTAAGGTGGAAGGAGTAGCATTTCAGCAATTCGACTATTAAACAATTAAACTATCATGAAAAGTAAATCGCCCATCCCCCTATCTTATTATTTACAGTATGCTTCTAACGATCTCTGTGCCTCGGCATTTCCAAACATGGCTGCCTGTTTCCAGTCGTTGCAGGCTTCAGGGTAGCGATTTAAGGCATAACGTAGGTCGCCGCGATTCTTTAAGGCTTCGTTATAAGTAGGCTCTAAGGCGATAGCTTTGGTGTAATCATGTTCTGCACCCACAAAATCATTCAGGATATATTTGGCAGCGCCCCTCGTATTAAAGACCTGCTTACGTGAGGAATCCATAGCAATAGATAAATCACAATCGCTTAATGACCCTGTGTAATCATGTTCAAAAAACCTAGCAACCGCCCTGTTGGCATACACAACCGACGTTCTGCCATTATATTTAACAGTCATGTCGAAATCAGCCAATGCTTCTTTCGCCTGCTGCGTCTTCCAATAACAAGAGCCACGGGAAAAATAGTAAGCCCATTCGTCAGGTTTCAGTCGGATCGCTTCAGTAAAATCTTTGATTGCCATCGGGTAATTTTTTATGGCATTATAGGCTTCTCCACGTTTGCTATACGCTCTAGATAGGTAAGGCACATTGGCATTCTTTTGGAGTATGTCGGTCATGAAGGGGATATCACTTTGCCATATTTTATTCCGCTCATAAATTGCAACCGAGAAAACAACCGTATAAACCACTAAAGACAAAATGATAATGAAACGCAATTGTTTCACACGGGTCTCTTTCTTTTTCAATAGATTGGCATAATACATCCCAATAATAAAAAACAAACCAATAAATGGGAAATAACCATAACGTTCGGTAACGATGAACAAGCGCGAAGGTATCACCTGAATATTTAGAGCAATCGTAATAAAAAACAATGCCACACCCAGCATAACATAACGATGTCGCCGTGCTTTATAAATCAGGTAGAAAACCGCTGAAAGTACGATAGGCGTAAAATAATACAATATAGGCAAATGCCCATTCACTTTGGGTGGATAAACATATACTGCCGCAAGCGTGATGGGCACAAAAAGTTTGAATATATAAAAGACAAAAGAATAGCATATCAGGAAGAAGCCGTCAATGAGGGAATAATCCACCATCATGCCTTTGGTGATATTCACCAACGTGCCCGTATTTGTCATAGCGACAATTCCAAACACTATGGAAAGTATAAAGAAAGGAACCTTCTCAAGCCAAACTCGCCTCGAGAGTAACTTCCTATTAAAATAATAATCGAACGCCAACAACACAACAGGCAAAGTCACCGCCTGGGCTTTGGAGAAAAGAGAAAATATAAAGAACACTAACGTCAGAAGTAGATACGGCCATTTCAATCCTTTTCTAAGGTAATCCATATAAAAAATCAACGATAGCAGGTAGAAGCAAGCATACATCCCGCTGCTGCGTGCCGATATCCACGAAACTGCTTCCACATTCATCGGATGTAGAGCAAAAAGGATGGCAACAATAAATGCAACATCAAATCTTTCCGTCACCTTCCGTATCAGTATAAAAACAAGCATAATGTTCATCAGATGAAAGAACAAATTCACGACATGCATGGGCGTGGTGCTCAAACCCGTAAAGTGATAATTCAAGGCAAAACTCAGCACAGGCAAGGGCTGATACATGATGACATAATAATGAGAAAAATACGTCCCAACGTTTTTCCATGAGAGTTTCAATACCTCAGGATAATTGGTGAAATATTCTATATCATCAAAATTCAACAGGGCACCGTGAAGACTGTTGGCATACACCAAAGCCGTCACCATCAACAATACAGACAACAGCAGCCACTGAAAGGGTACATACTGACTGAGATTCTTTTTAATACCTGAAACCTTCCTTGTGGTTTGCTTTGGCACTGTTTTCTTTACTTTTTTTGTCACCTTGCTCTCTAATTATTTTTTTCTTCCCACAAAAATACAAAACTTTCCGTAATGCTATCCTCTAAATACTATTTTTTTTACTATTGAAGGATGAAGCCTCCCAACCTTGCACCTTTTGTGAGTGTGAAGAATTCTTGATTTGTAAAATATCCAAAGCTTTTCTCTATGTATTAATAGAAGATACCTATCACAGAATAGTCTGTATTTTAATAGGCTACGTTACTGTAAACACGCAGAAAACATTTCTCCGAAAACACGCTAGATTGATAACATCAGATTCAGAATTTCATTTCAGAGTTGTTTCATGATAATTATTATCTTTGCACCAATCAAACTTTATTAAAAACAAACAATATGGGATTTTTTCAGAATGTAAAGAACAAATTGGGCATAGGTGGCGTGCATGTGGATCTTTTTGTACCAGGCCAAGTGGCTCACGACAGCACCCAACTAGAAGGCAAAATCATGCTTACCACCAAAAGCGAGCATGAAGTTTTATCGTATAAGGTCAAAATGATAGAAGAGTTCACCAAGGGACAGGGCGATCAGAAAAGAATGAAAATTTATGACTTGGGAGAAGTAATGTTCCCCTTAAATTTTGTGATACATGCAGGGGAAATCAAAGAATTTACTTTTATCCTGCCTTTCAGTGTCGTTAGGTCGGGCTTAGATACGCTGAGAGATATGGGAGGCGCACTAGGGATGCTCGGCAGATTGGGTTCCATGGCAAGCGACGAAAGCTCAATTTATTATGTGGATGTACATGTGGACGTAAAAGCCGCTGCATTAGACCCTACGGACAGGAAAGAGATTAGGATTATCTAAATTTGGATATGTATAGAGGCACAGCAATTAGCTGTAATTCTAAAAGCTGAGCCATTGAAAACAGGACGCCCGAGAGTGGCGACTGAGCCAAAGGGGACAAGTACGAACAAAGAAGGTATTAAGTAGCTATCATTTCCAACACTTCCCTCAGTTTTTTTACTTCTTAACTTCTCCAAATTCGTAAGTATTGTTTTTATCTTTTCCCGTGTAGCTGTTAATTACTTTAAATGATTCAGGATCGGCGCCTTTCAATATTTTATTGTCATTAATCACATATTTCTTTGTCTGCCCCCAATCCTCGTCAATGGGTTTGAAGTCGGCTATATCGTCCAAAGTTAAGGTGTCATATCCGTGAATCAGTATGTTTCCAGCCTTTGACCAAGGATATTCCATTAGCTGTAACTTGTTTAGTACTATGCCTTTTATAGAGCAGTCATTAATATCATTATAAAACCCAAAGAAATATGCCGAATCTTTGTCAGCAAAAACAAAGTTACCAAGAAATTTAAACGTATTTGGGTCAATATCTCTTATGGCTCCTCCATCAATAAACAAATGATTTCTATCTCTTCCAAAGTCAAAATTGCAATTACAGTCAAACTGAAGTTTTTGAAATGTCTTTGCATCAGCTGTTTCAATCAAACGTTTTCCTTGTCCGCTGCCTTCGTTCCAATATTCATAATAAACTTTATCATTCTCAACTTTGTAGCCTCGTTTACAACTTGTCAAAATGGATATCATCAAAAGCATTAGTAGTATGTTTAATCTCATTGTAAGGCTGTCTGTTAAAAATTAATATCCTGCCCCATAGTCTTGCTGCATGTTTACAAAAATAATACTTTTATAGAAATCCCTATTATTTTGCTTTCATTTTGTTTCCCCTTGCCTCATGTGTCACCTCGGCAAGACCTAATGTTTCCATCAGCGGTGGAACATACATACCAAAGCGTCCACGAAGTCCTTTCTTCAATCCATACCAACCGCCAATTGGATTTCCTTCCGAACGTCCCCATGCTTCCACAGTTCCTTCCTTGGCAGGTTTTTGCTCATCTGCACTGCCAAGTTCCATCCAATCGCCATGCTTTGTAAGCATAGCATGCAGGTCGGCGATGCACCTGTAGTCATAAAGCAAAGCTGTTTTGCCGACCACACAAACCATCACGTCTTTGCCGCCCTTCTCATCCTTATACATTTCGTACTCAGATGTCATGGGTGGAGTTTTTAGTTTCCACGGATTCTCTTTTGTTCCTAGTTCTTTTGTCATGTTGAATTGCTGATTTGTTTAATAGGCTGAGCTTAAATAAAAATAGTTGAATGAGGCACAGATACGAACCGAAGGGAGCTTATTCTTTAATAAATTTCCGAATCACTATTCCTTTTTCATCCTTAATTTTAATTATATAAATCCCTTTTGAAAAATTTCTCAAACTGATTGTTGTTTCTTGGGTATTGATTTTTATTTCATGCAGGAGTTGTCCTTCAATATTCAAAATTTGAATTTCCGTATCTTGTGGTGCCTTAATATGGATATACTCTTGGGCAGGATTGGGGTAAACAATACTATTGGAATTTCTATCTAATGAATTTTCTTCTAAACCTGTCAGGATATAGCTTTGTTCAAAGGTTCTGAAAGTGCACCCATTATTGTCAGTAGTTATGGCATAATAACTTCCGGGTTGAGTAATTGTAGCCGTACCATTATTTGATGCATAAGGACTATCATTAAAATACCAATTACAACTTTGGTACCCACTCACAATTAAATCATTGTTAGTTTGGCTAATTTGAGGCGTACTACTCAAAAGCCCTGTATTGTATAAGCTATCAAATGTAGTTTGGTAAGCTGTATTTTTCAATAATGAATCAACATTGGAAGCAAGCCCCGGATTATAACTACACAAAATGGGCGATTTTTTAAATATCGTGGTATAAATCACATTGGCTATCAGAAATGAGCCATTTAAAGATGGATGCGTGTCATCAGTGTCCCAAAGATTAACCGAAGGATATCCTGAAATGATTTTCTGAAATGCGGGTCCTATAGGGGCAATTATCTGTCCGGCAGTGTCACGTAAAAATTGATAATTTTGATAAATGGTATCAATAAGGGCGCTTCCCGTACTAGCATAAGGAAGATACCCATTTTTTGGACCGAACCCTGCATACCATATTATATGAGCACAGGGATGATAAAACAAGAGTGAATCGCGAATCTTTATATGACCCTCAATGACCAAACTTGAAGATGGAAATTGTCCGTAGTTCAAACAAAACCGCCCCTGATTGTCCTGCAAAACAAGATAATCCCAATTGTTACTCCGAATAAGTGAATATACAAGTGGATTATTCATGTGTGCCGAAGTCCCCTGCGAAATATCTCCCACCGAAACACCCCCCGGCATGTGAGAAGCAACCACAACAGCATCGCCTGTACTTTGAGCTATCTGACTAAAAAGTGCAGGTAAGTTGTTTTGACTCGTAAAGCTATTACCTATAAAGAGAACTTTCGTTGTGTCTTGACCTTTACAATTCATGACAATTAGTATTGATATGACAACTAAAATTTGTTTCATTACGTCTGTCTGTTTTGCATACAAAGGAGAAAATTCTCAAACATATACATTTTATAGTTAATCAACTTATAGCTTTACCAATTTCAAAAATGATAACATTCGATTTCCTTTTACACGGACAAAATAGATGCCTTTTGCCATGTCATGAATATCCATTTTGATTACACTTTCGCTTGAATTCACCTGTTTAACAATTTCACCGTTGACTCCAAAAACTGTTACTTCAGCTTGGTCAGTAAAATCTGTTTCGTTCACTTCTACTTGAAAATAATCAGTGGCAGGATTGGGATAGACGCTCACATTCGATAATAAGCCATTATCTCCAATTCCACCAATCACGGAAACAACGCTAGTATCAGAAGTCATACAATTGCCATGGTAAACATTCACAAAATAGGTTCCGCTATTACTTACAACTATCGTCTGCGTTACTTCTCCATTCGACCAATAATAGGCTGTACCCGTATTACCTGCATTTAATGTCAGGGTTGCCGGTGCTGTTATCGTGGTGTCATGCGGTAGATTTAAAGTTGGTATAGGTACAACGGAAATGCTTACGGAATCAGTCAGCACATTTCCGCAGGTATCATTTACTGTTACTTGAAATGTTCCGCTTTGTGACAGATTGATTCCGGGAGTAGTGGTGTGATTTGCATCCGACCATAAGTACGTTGCAGGATAACCAATTTCTGCATTTACAACAGCAGTATCTCCTTCACAAATTGTTAGCTGTCCGGGCAAGTTTAAAACATGACCATTATGAATTATAAAAGAAACAGTATCATTGGCAAAAATACTGTCGGCAGGCAGGAAAACAGCCATTGAAATAGTGTACGTTCCACTACTGGCAAGATCAGCATGATTCGAAAAGGTATAATCAAGGAAACCACTGGGGACTATGGATGCCACAACCGCTTCTGTCGGAACATATACACCGTTCACAGCGTAACTCGCTTGGAATCCATGAACGGTATCACTGCCATAATTACGGACACGTATGCTGATATTTTCAGTTGATGTAAAGCTGCACGCTGAATGTGGTGCAATCAATAATTCAGGTGAGATGTCTGCATGGTTTCCCTGATAAGCAATGAGACCTCCTTCGGTAAGTATATTGATATTGTTTACAATGACATTCGTAAATTTCTCACACGTTTGCGAACCGGGCCACCTGACTAATACAGAATCAACCTGAGTTGCATTACCCAAACCAAAATGAAGCAGATAGGGATCGCCTATCCTAGCACCTCTGCCTGTGCATACTTCGCGCATATATCTATTTCCTGATGCATAAACGATAGCTCTAGCTCCTAGCGCGAAAGCATTCTGTGTTGTTGAATGTAGGACGATATCAATATAATTATTACCTGATGGTTCATTGTTTTTGTAAAGTGTAATATAGCTGCTGAAAGCCCCTGTAAGCATATCAAGCCTACCGTCGTTATCAAAGTCAAAAAACAAACAGTCTTCTCCCGAGTTTATTTCCTGTGAGGGGAGATAATATTGCGTTTTTAGTTCAAACCTATGGTCTGCATTCTGAAGATATAAATCAGAATAACGGCAGTTGTAAAAGTTGGTGATATAAAAATCCAATAAACCATCATTGTTCACATCTCCCCAACTAGCCCCTGCATGGGTTTCTTCAAACTCTATATCATTTTCAGGTTTGGGAGTTCCTTCAAGGTCGGTGAAATTATATGCCGGAGCACCTTCATTGCGATACAAGGTTGTTCCTTGGTGAAGATATTGAACAACGTAAGCAGGGTGGGCAAATTGGGGTAACAAAAGATCCATATCCATATCATTATCATAATCAGCCCAAGCGACACCCGTACCATGGTTTGCACCCGTGCCATCCGTGTTAAGGTCAATCAGTTTTTGATAAATCACATTGGTGAATGTAAGATTTCCGTTGTTGTGCCACAATTCGTCTTTTTCAAGATAATAATTGGTGACATAAAGGTCCATCATGCCGTCATCATCATAATCAACAAACTGAGAGGCACGGGTACGTTTGTTGTTAACGGATTGAGTGGGATAAAGCAAAGTAGTCACATCCGTCATGGTTAAATTACCATTGTTCTTGAATAAATAATTGGGCAATGCGTTGGGATAGGTATTCCACAAACGACCTAAAAACAGGTCGGGATATCCGTCATTATCAATGTCGGCAACGCTGAATGCCTGCGTACTTTTGAAACCGGTATTCAAATTAGTGTGTGCTGCAACATAAGCTGTGAAGGTTTCATTGCCATTGTTCTTGTATATGATGATAGATGTATCCAACACATAAACAATGTCGAGCAATCCGTCGTTGTCCATATCAGCAAAAGCACTTGCCCATGGTCCCCCACTGATACCTGCAGCCGTTGTAATATCTGTAAAATGACCATGATCATTGCGGTATAACAGGTTCCTGCGAATCAGGTCTTGATAGCCATCATTATTGAAATCCCCAACCGAAAAACCACGACAGCTATAGGCGTCCGATAGAATGCCGCTCGGCGCAGTATAATCCTGAAACCACGATGGATTAGGCAGCACCTCGCGATCTAGAATCACATCAATTTTATAAGCTTTAGTCCCGTTATAATAGGTTCCTCCTGAATTCTGAAAAAACTGAAAATAGAAATCGCTACCATTGGAGCCTGCCAAACATAAACCTGTTTGATCCACATTATCAGAAACCAAAGTGGTGTTGGGGCTGAAATCAGTTACCTGAAGAAAAAATTCATTGTTCGATAAATACAGCGGCTCATTCAGCGTATATTCTATCCTTTGCTCGCCACTTATTGTTTTATGCAGAACTACGGCGGGGATAAGCGGCTGTTGCAACCTCGGAATAGCATCGCCTCCCTCATGACCATAAATATTGACACGCACACCACCCGAAGAGGATGCGCCGCCAAGCGTAATGATGAAAGATTTAATCATTGAAGGTCCCGGCAACTCGAATCGCGCTATCTGCGTTGGATAGTTGAAACTCGTGCTTCCCGAACCCGGCTGATAATGCCTTAGGGTGTCAATAATACCTGCATTAACATAGGAGTTTAGAGACAAAGTGCATACGGAAACCAAAAGTATGCGGTAAAATAGTTTTTTCATAACAGTATGATTTAGTATTTTTATGCAATCAAAAATAAAGTGCAAA